>CALAEX010000120.1 GCA_937891165.1 uncultured Lachnospiraceae bacterium
CTAATGCTTTTGCAATTCGTTCTACTTCGATAGCTTCTCCCATAGTAAATAAAATGGCTTCAATTTGTGCCTCTAATTTTTGTAATTCCATTAAATAGGTCCTTTCTATCTTATTCTTGTAAATGTTCTATTTCAATAATATCATTTGCCAAATATTCTATCCATATATCATCAAATACGTTTTCTTGCAATGTTTGTATTCTTCCTAGTTTTATCAATTCTAAAATACATAAAAAACTAACAATTATTTCCATTTTATTATTTTGTATTTCTAGTAATTTACGAAAACTAAATTTTTTATTTGTTAAACCATATTGTTGTATATAATACATTTTTCTTGGTAAATTTACTTCTTCTTTTTCTATTTTTCCAAATTTACTTCGTACAGGGTCTAGTTTCTCGGTCTGTTTTTTTATCACAGATTGAAAAATATGATTTAATTTGGATAATGTGATATTAGATAATAACTCTGTTACATCTACGTCCTCTTTATACTCTATTATTTCTAATGGCAATGTCTTCTTTTTAAAAAATTTTTTATCTGCATCTAAATGACGGTCTTTTAATTCTAAAGAAGCAAATTTATATAGTTTATATTCCAATAAACGTTCTACTAATTCTTGTCTTGGGTCTTCTGCAACTTCTTCTTTTGTTTCTTCTTTTGGAAGCAAAAGTTTTGATTTTATTTTTAATAATGTTGCTGCCATCACAAGAAATTCACTCATATTATCTAAGTCTTTTTGTCCCATTGCATTTAAATATTTCATATATTGCTCTGTAATTAACGCAATTGGAATATCATAAATGTTAATTTTATTTTTATCAATTAAATGTAAAAGCAAATCCAAAGGTCCTTCAAAAGCCTCTAATTTAACGGGAATTGCCATATTCTTACTTCCTCTCTGTTAAATCTTTTGTTCCAGAAAGAACTAAAAAATTGATTTCTACACGATTAAAAAACCGAAGTGGAATCGTATGAGAACCAAGCCCTCTACTAATAAATAATTTATTCTCTTTGTCTAAAGAAACAAGTCCTGCATCACGACCTGGAAACCGTAACCTAGGTGAAATAAGTCCTCCAATGAAAGGAAGTCTCATAAGTCCTCCATGCAAATGCCCTGATAAAATTAAATCTGCTTGATAATTCTCATACAAATTTGCATACTCTGGATTATGTGCTAACATCAGATGAAAACAATCTTTTGGTATAAAAAACTTCGGTAATTGGTCTTTGTTTTGATAAAGACTTCCTTTTTTATAAAATGCTTTTGGAAGTGATAAACCTGATATAAAGAGATGCTTTTCTTGTAATGCATAAGTCCCTTCATTATTTAAAAGATAAATATTACCTTGTAAGTGATGCAAATAAGCTTCCCATTCTTTTTTGTGTTCTTCCATCCATGTTTCTTCATGATTTCCAATAGAGTAATAAACAGGTGCAATTTTAGCTAATTCGATAATAAACTTTTGAGCATAAAGATTTTCTGTTTTATGTTTATCTACCATATCTCCTGCTAATAAAATAAAATCAGGAGAAAACATTTGAATTTTTTCTATTATTTTCGCACAATTTTTTTTATTATTATGCAAATCTGTAATTAGACAAAGTTTTATTTTTGGATGTTCCTTTAATTTTTCAAAAGTTATATTTGTTGTATTATATTGTATAGCATTATGTTCAAACCACTCATAAACTAACCATACAATTACTGCCGATGGCAGAAAAAATAGGAATTTCCACATTTTTTTACCCCTCTCTGTAGAATGGTTTTTACTCCTCTATTACTATACCTTTTTCCTGTTTTTATGTCAATAAGTTAAGTATCTGATTCAAATAATCTATGTATTCTGCACGTTTTACTTTTTCTTTTGCGATTAAAGAAACTCTTCCAAGTTCCTTACCATTGAGGGAATATACAATAGTACCAAGTTCTTCGCCTTTTGCAATTGGTGCTACAATTGTATCATAGATATAAAACTCTTTTACTATCTGAGAAAAATCTTCTTTTGTTACGGAAACATACTGAAAACTATGTTTTGGTTCTAACTCTACTTCTTTAGAAAGACTTTTTTCTACTAGGACACGAATTGGCTCTAACTCTTCATGCTCATCTAAATAAATTTTACATTGAGAAAATCCATAATTTAATAACGTAGCAGCTTCTTTGAATCTCGTTTTTGTATCAGGTGCGGATAATATAACAGCAATCATATCAATTTCATTTCTAGTTGCAGTAGCACTTAAACAATATCTAGCTTTAGACGTAGAACCTGTTTTTAATCCGGTAATACCCTCATATTGACGCAATAATTTATTCGTATTCGTTAAACCAAATTCGGTCGAACCATTTTTGGTTGTATGCGTCATAGAATCCATCCATCTAGTAGAATAATTTACAATATCAGGATATTTTGTCATAAGTTCTTTTGACATTAAAGCAATATCATAGGCACTCGAAACATGACCATCCACATCTAAACCACAACAATTCACGAAATGAGTATCGACCATGCCAAGTTCTTTTGCTTTCTTATTCATTTCTTCGACAAAGGCACTCTCTGTTCCACATAAATGCTCTGCCATTGTCACACAAGCATCATTTGCACTAGAAATGCAAATACATTTAATTAAAGTATCCACTGTTTGTTGTTCTCCTGCCTCTAAATAAACTTGAGAACCACCCATACTTGCAGCATAATCACTCGCTGTTACAATCGTTTCTTTTGTAATCGTTCCTTCTTCTAATGCTTCATAAATTAAAATTAATGTCATGATTTTTGTAATACTTGCGGGTGGAAGTACCTTATGCATATTTTTTTCATAGATAATTGTTCCTGTAGATGCTTCCATTAACACAAAAGCTTCTGATAACAATTGCGGTTTTGAAGAATCTTCCTCTGCTATACAATATAAACTTTTTGGCAACAACATAACACATAATAAAAAAAGAGCAACAAAAGTTTTAAATTTCATAATTCCTCCAAAGAAATCTGTAACACATTATATGGATATTTTCTATTAATTATGTCGTCTTACCGATAGAATAGGAAAAAGGATACAGTTTTTCGTATTTCTGTACCCTTTTTTCTTTTGATGTGTTTAAAATCTAGTAATTCCGTCTTTTGTTACAATACCAAGTACATGTTTTGGTGCTTCTACACGTTCTTTATTCATCTTATACGCATGGAACAAACGAGGATAAGCTGCTTTTATCTTTGTTACATCATTTGCATACAATCGAGCTAATGATTCTCCTTTTCGAACATAATCGCCTACTTTTTTATAAATTTTAATCCCTACACTTAAATCAATTTCACTATCCTTTGTTTCTCTGCCACCACCAAGAATTAATGAAGTCATACCAATTTCATCAGTTAAAATCTCTGCAACATAACCATCTTCTGGAGAAATAATCTCTTCAATAAATTCAGTACGTTTAAACTTTTCTGGACTCCATACATAAGAAGCATCTCCACCTTGTGCTTCTACAAACTCTGCTAACTTTTTTAAAGCACTGCCATCAGAAATCGTACTTTTTAATAAAACCCTAGCTTCTGCAATACTAGATACCCGTCCTACTCCTAACAACATATAAGAAGCTAACGTATAACAAGCTTCCATCAAATCTTCTGGTCCATTTCCCTTTAAACAAGCAATAGCTTCTTTTACTTCTAATATATTTCCTACATATTGACCTAATGGTTGTCCCATATCAGATAGTATAGCATAGGTTTCTTTACCAACACTTACTCCAATATCTACCATTGTTTTTGCTAACAATTCAGCATCTTCTAATGTTTTCATAAAAGCACCGCTGCCTGTTTTTACATCTAAAACAATGACATCTGCGCCTGCCGCAATTTTCTTACTCATAATACTAGAAGCAATCAAAGATACATTGTCTACCGTAGCTGTTACATCTCGCAAAGCATATATTTTTTTATCTGCTGGAGCAAGGTTTGCTGTTTGCCCAATAATTGAAAGTTTCATTTGATTGACATTATCGAAAAATTGTTCTTCTGATAAAGATACAGAAAATCCAGGAAAACTTTCTAATTTATCAATTGTACCACCTGTATGACCTAAACCTCTGCCTGACATTTTTGC
>CALAEX010000121.1 GCA_937891165.1 uncultured Lachnospiraceae bacterium
TAATCATTAGTTATCCTGCATTATTTACTTACAATAATTCGATATTATTGTAAGTTGTTAGTTTTTGTTTCTCAAAATTTTTTCAAATGGAAACAAATAATATTACATTTCCACTTGAGAAAATCTTAAAAAATATAATAATATATTCCCTTATTATATATAAATCGTAAAAAAACATCATTTTGTGACAAGTAAAAAATATTTTTTACAAGCACCGACAGGTTTATCCGTGCTTATAACTTTTTAATTTAACTTTTTTATTATCCAAACCAGCCTTCGTCTCCATTAGGGTCGTTTTTACCAATTTCAAGATTGCCCGTTGATGATGTTGTGAATACATCCTCAACATCATAAACTGTTACATCAAAATCAGGTGTTTCATATTTTTTCATGGTATGTCCTTTCCATATCTAAAAGCCGTCACCTTAAACGAGTTGTTTGGTGTTATGTTATATGAAGTGATGAGTTTAAAATGACGGCTTTTATTCGTAAGAAAATATTATTTATTAACCAAATAGGGTATTTATACATCCCAACCATATTTTTCAGCGGCTTGTGGATAATATGTTGAATGCAAGGAATTAAAATCTGCAGTAACTTCTGCATCTAAGAAATACCATTTATCATCGACACAGATATATGCAAAGGCTGTCAGATTTTCTTTCATATCTTCCACTGGGATATTAACAACAAGACAAGTAAACATATAGTATCCATCTGCATCCTGAATGTAACTAACAGGTGCATCTGCATAGCCATCAACGTGTTCACCTTTTGCTACTTTTTTAGCATCTTCTGTTGAGAAATGATTAGACCCTCTGGAATAAACGAATCCTACTTTTGATATTACAAGTTCTGCTTCATCATTTGTGTTGGCAATATATGTTTTAAAGTCCTCATCAGTAATCATTGCACGAGTTCTTACATCAAACATGTTTGCGTATGAACCGTCATCGTTTTTTGTGAACCTGATTTGTGATGTCATTGGAGAGAGAATTGTTTCTTTAGATACATCGCTGTATGATTTGTTTTCACAAAGAGAACTAAAAACTTCAAAACTGCTTACAACTTCACCATCACAATTTATATCCGTACTAATCATTTTACAGTAATAGTAGGGGAATTCGTTGTTTTCATCGGGAGTAAATTCATTTGTCGTTAAATTTGAAATGGCAATATCATCACCAATTTGGTTGTCATACGAACCATACCATTGATATGTACGGTTAAATCCACGTGCATTAAACGTAAGAGGTTTATAGGAATACTCATCCCAAATTGTTTCAATATCTTCTGTTACTGCAGTTTCAGGCGAAAGATTTACGAATTCAATATCGTTTTCTTTTGCCCAGTTTTCTGCATAATTGCCAATGCCTTCTGTACCATAAACCACATATTTTATGTAGTCATTTTTGTAATCTGCTGCAGATATACAGTATTCCAATGTGGATGGTAGAGAAAGTGCAACTGGAACAGGATAATAATATGGACTATATATAGAAGTAACAGGATTATCCCATTCTATTGTATCCGGGAGGTCATAAATATATTTAATATTTGACAGTTCAACATCTTTAACTGCTGTTTGTTCAAAAAACTCTGTACCTATGGTTTCTAATAATGGTAAATTCAATTTTGATAAGAAATCACATTCTTTAAACATTTTTTGTGTAGCTGACGGATTATCATAGGTAAAGGTTTCATCAATAAATTCTTGCACAGGTAAATAGTTTACCTTTGGTGCATAAATAATTCTTAAGAACTTTGCCAAGTTAAATGTATTGTTTCCGATATATTCGCATTTAGGTAAGTATATTTCTCGTAATTTTGCTATATTGTAGAAGGCTTCATTATCAATTTTTTTTACTTTTGGGAAAACCGCTCCAACTATGCTTGATTCATAGAAGCCGGCACACATTATTTCTTCACAGTTAGGAAACTGAACTTCATACAAATTTGGTAAAAATGCCAATCCGTAATAACCGATAGATTTAATTCCCGTACCAATTATAAAATCTAATGTTTTATTACCACCGAATGGCTCAATCTGTTCATCTAAAGTTGTTGGTCTGTCATAATAATCTATAGTATAACCAAGATATTCAACTGTGTCAGGAAGAACAATACCATAGATCTCAGCTTTATCAAAGCCACTGAATGATGATATATCCTTTACAGTTATTCCATTTATAATCTCAGGAATTTTTAGATATTTCACATTCCCTTTGTATTCGGTAATAACACCATTGTCGTTTATGGTAAACATATCATTTGTGCCTAAAACGATTGAACAATACTTTTGGGAAACATAATTACTTCTTTGACCGTCTTTATATGCCACAGCACGGATACGAACCATATCATCAGATATAACTATTGGCTCTTCATATAATGTTCCGTTTTTTGGTGATGGGTAAGAAGAATCTGTTGTATAGTAAATATTACTACCATCTTCTGATGATAATTCAATCGTTATATCACCAATATATTTTAGTCCGTTTACTGTTGAATTTAATGGGTATTCTTCAGAATAATATGTATCTCCGATATATTTGCCTGATGTAATTTTAATTTGTGGTTCTTCAACTGAATCTAAATCAAATAATTTAAGAGGATTTACTATTCCGCTTCCAAAATAATTTGTAACAAAATCCTGCTCTACAGTTGAATCTGAACCACAGCATTTAATTGCTCTAATATGCTCTTCAAATGATAATGTTGGATGTGTGACATAATACATTGCATATACACTAACCATGAATGGTGTAGAGAACGAAGTTCCGCCCATTAACTCAATTTTATTATTTAGTGACATTAATGGCATATCATCACCGGGAGCTAAAATGTCAAGGAATTTACCATAATTAGTGAAAATTGTAGGAGAATTAAATCGATTACTCGCACCTACAGAAATTGCATATTCAGATACAGTTAACGGAGAGCCCTGAGTAAACTGATTATCTCCACCCCAGTTTCCTGAACCAGCAAAGACTGGACAGGACATTTTCCAAGCATATTCAAGTGCTTTCTCAAAAAACTCAAAATCGCTATTGCAAACAAAACTACAATTTATTACATTCGCACCTCCATTTACAGCCGTTAGAATTGCGGTGCATGCAAGTGCAAAACTCTCGATAGTACCATCACTTTTTATGCAACGATAGTTCGCAATTTGGACATTGTCTGTTGTACAATTTGCGATAACACTTGTTACAGAAGTACCGTGACCTGTATAATCCTGTTCAGAACCTTCATCACCATCACCAGCATTATTGAAGTTTGTTTCTAAAATTCTTTTTTGTTCTTTTAGATATTTATTATTCAAATCAACACCTGAATCAATTACAGCCACAACAACTTTTGGGAGAACTTCGATTTCGTACTTTTTTAAAACCTTGTCCATTCCAGTTGATTCCATATACCAACCTTTTTTATAATCATCATAGGTTAATTCTGTAATTGATGTAGTTTCTTCAGTGGTTAAAGTGATAGCATTATAAGAAATATCATATTCAACGGAAATAATATCTTCATCTTTTGAATATTGCTCATAAGCGTAGTTAGTATCAACTTCGTTCTCAAATTGAAGAATATGAAAATTAAAAAAACCACTAACAACTTCAATTGCATCGTATGTTTTAATAGGTTTATCAGATTGAACAATAAGACGAGGACAGTAATCAACTTTAATTTCATCATCAACGATTACTGATACTTGTTCCCCTTCGACAAACTCGGGAGTAACATAATCTGAATCGCTATATTCATCAATCATTTGGTTCAAATCATTGCAAAAATGCTCCACACTTTCTGTATCAACGAGTTCTGCGTTTGCTGTTACAGGAATGTATATTATTGATACTAGTAATGAAAAGCACAAAATACAGCTTAATATTTTCTTCATATGTTACTCCCTCTTCAGTTATAATTTGTTATTTATCATAGTAATAATATTACAAAGTGATGTAAATGCCGTTTGCGAGTGCAAAGGCTTTAATGGAAGGTGCAGCTAACCAAATCTTAAGATATTTATCAGAATTTGAGTCAGTTTCTGAAATTTTGATGGTTGTACTATCTCTATTGTTTACAATCCACCCATCACCCCAGGTAGCATTAACTCTGTTAATAGCACTTTCTGCATAATTACCTACGCAACAAGCAAACAGATTGGATGCAATTCTTTCGACACTCATATTTTTAAGGCTTCTACCATTAAGATAATCCCAACTACCAGAATCACTTATTATTTTAGAAGCATAAAGAGTACAGAATGGTCTTGAGAGGAATGATTTGCTCATTTCAACTTGAATTCCGTATGACTTATCACTTGCGAATGTGAATTTATCTCTTCCCCATTCAGCATTTGCATCAAAATTGTTTACAGGATTGTTGTTGCAGAAAAGGTGCAGATTCACATCAAGTGGTTCATCTTTTGGTTGAGTAAGTGTTTCTAAGGAACATTCGCTTAAGAAACGTCCCACTTTTGGAGAATAGCACTTGTTCTGAATAAAATATATACCTAGTTCATAGTCATACAAATAGCCTTTGTATGTACAAGGATTGTAAAGTGCTGTTATGAGATTAACAATAGCTTCACCAAGTGAATCATTTTTTACGGCTATGCTTGTACTACCAAATGCATCGTACATATAATAAGCAATTATTTCCCCTGTTGAACTCACTAATCCGCGTACACTATCAGATGCATCCCGCAAGAAATAATAAGATAAACCAGTAGGTACTATAATCCCATAAGGAACACCAGTGTTATCATATAAAATATATGTGTATGCATATGTTGAAGCATCATTATCAATATTTGCGAGTTGTATTCCTGTTAAATTGCCGTTTTCCCAAAAGTAATTGGTCTGCAAAGTCTCTGTGAATGTTTTTGTATTGGATGAATATTCAAACACCGTTTTATTGATTCGATATCCGTTTTCGTCATATGCGAAGGTAATTTTCTGATATGGGCTAGAGCCATCATAAATAATGGCACTTTCAAGTTGATTTCCGTACCAAGTTAAATCAGCTATGATAGTTTCTTTATCTATTCCTTCACCAATATATTTCAAAGGATTTCCATAACTATCATAAGGAATAGTAAGTTCAATATCTGTGTTTTCTGTAGCATTACCTTCGGAATCATAAGTATAGCTTACTTCTGAATAACTAGTTAGACGAGCAAATGTATCATAACTGAAGTGTATTGTCTTTTGAGGATTGGAATTTGATATCTTTGCGTTGTCAGTATTCGACCAATCAATACTGTTCCAAGCTCCCTCTGATAACTTTATAACATCATTAAGGGTAACATTATCAACACCAGTTATTATTAAATTACCACCAATACTTTTTTCTACAATGTTTCCATCATTATCATAAGAATAGAAAACAAACTCTTGTGGTCCATAAGATGCAACTATTTGATTTGCTTCATCATATTGATAATAGTTTTCTAAATAATAATATCCATCAGATTGATGAGAATAAACAAAACGAATATTACCTTTATTATCATAGATGTAATGGTATGATAATGAACCATCTTTTTCTGATGTGACACCATCTGAAGAACTCTCAGAAACAAATGTATTATTCATACTTTCAATTAAATTACTTGTTACATTTGAAGATGACTCTGAATCTAATGTACGATAAGAATAATTGTGAGTAAGTGAAAGATTGGAAGAGGCTACTGTGGTGTTATTTGATGTATCAGTAGATTCTGTTTCAAGTGTATAATATTTGGAAGATACTCTGCCGAAATAATCTTTAACAGTGTTATTGGAACCAAAATAATTAATAAGAACATCAGAACTTGTTGCTGAAGTCTTTGTTCCTGAAAAGGCTGAATATAATTCTGTTGTATTGCCAACAACAGTTTCTGTTACAGAAGTTCTTGTAAAGGTTTCGAGAGTGTTGTTTCCACTAGCAGAGGAAATAAATTTTTCTGTAGTTTTTTCTGCTGTTTTTGTTTTTGAATACACTAAAAGAGAACTATCGTCAAAAACATGATAAATATCTGTGGCAGTTGATGTTTTAATAATCTTGACATCATAAGTCAAATCGCAAGATGTTAACAAAATTTCAGATATGTTGCCATTTGCATAAGTATATGTGTATGAACCAACACTTTCATATTCGTTAGTATCACTGTTTCTTTTTGAACACACAATCTGTGTTATATTGCTAAGTTCTTCATCATATATGTACTCTAATTTATATCCATTAGAATATTCTATAGAACCAATGTTGTTATCTGTATAATTATAATCTATAAGGTTGTTTGTTTGTACATCATTTTCAATAACAGCTTCTTTCTTGATGTTAGTTATATTTCCGATGTTATCATATGTAATGATATAACTAAAGCCATTATTAGTAACAGAGGTAACACGTTCAGCTACATCATACGTATATTGTGCTAAATGTGTAGTCTGCATTGGTTCAATATTATTGATAATTTGTTTAACGGTAGATAATAATCCAGTTGCATTATATGTGTATGTGATTGGATTTTCTATAGAAGAATCACTTCTTAAAGTGTAACCTTTTTCAGTTAATTTTGAAGTTCTCCCATCATAACTAAAATATGTGTTAATTCCATTAAAATTTGAAGTAGCAATTAGCTTTGATGTGTCTTCAGTATATTCATATTCTTGATTCATAGAGTATGTGCCATCAGAAATGCTCTCTTTTGTTATAAGACCGTTGTTTGATGTTGTTTGAACAATCGGGTCAGATGTTGAAACTGTTGGCATTGAAACAGAACCATCATTTGAAGTCGCTTCATATAGACGAATATTATCAACAACAAATTCTCCTACGTTTCCGTCTGCAAATATAGATATCATTACATCACATGCAATATCTGTTTTGAAGGCACACATTCTTGTTTGGTCTTCATCTAATAAAGAAACATCGAATGGCAAAGAGAAAGATTTTACAAATTCACCGTTTTTAGAATATATCTCAATTAGCATATTAAAAGCATAATCATTGCTAGGGATACTTTTTACAACATTAACATCGCCAGAGAAAACATATGTCTTATCCGGTGAGAGCGATTCGATGTATTGAGAAATGCCTAAAACTGTGTTTGCTTCCTCGTTTTCAATTTCAATTCGTTTATTTGTATCATCATAATAAGGAAGAGAAGTTGAAAATTCAAACCATTCGCTTCCAATCAATGGTTCTGAAAAATCTCCATTATCAATTAAATTTTGTGTTTCAATATAATTTAAATTGTTAACGGCATATGAATCAATAGTGCCGTCGTCGTATGTCATACTGATAATATCGTTTCCATAATAATAAGTAACTAATTGAAAATCCGAATCGTAACGCTGGATTTCTTTTTGAATTAATGTTCCTTCAAAGATTCTTTCAAAAGTGTTGTTTGATGTGATTGTAAAAGTATTTATTGTTACATCGTCTTTCTTTTGAACATAACCAGTTAAATAAGTGTTATCTGCACTCTTATAATTCAATTCAGTAATTGTACCATCTGCAGAATGAATGCTGAGAAGTTTACCATTCAAATCATAATAATAGCTCACTTCTATAAGTTGCTCAGTTTCACTTGGATATGCGAAAGTACTCTTAATTAATGAATTTTCAACTATATTTGAAATATTTATTTCTAACGGATTATTGCCATACATTACGGCATCACCGTTAACATCCTTAACTTCAACTTTATTTGCATAAACACATTTAACATTATTAACCATATATGTAGAGTAGTTTATGCAATATTGGTTTCCGTTTGCATCTGTGAGTTTTTTGATAACAAGTTTGTCAACATCAGAAAGATACTCATATGTGATATTTAACTGCTTATCTGCTTTTTCAATATGTTTTAGTCTACCAAGTGAATTGAAATGATATTCAATGCCATTGATTGCAAAATAACATTCATCTAAAAGGATAGTATCATCAGATGTCTTTTTGATATAGAGTTCGACATTATTAACATAGTCTTCATTTGTATTTTGCTCCCAAATTTGATAACCTTCTAGAGGTGTTGAGTTTTGAGGCTTTTGGAATTCAAGTTTTGTTCCTTCAGGTAATGTGACTGTTGCACATGTTCCAGCAACAGATAATGAATAATTATAGTTCCATTCACTACTAACGTTAACATATGAACTAAGAGAAAACTTGGATGAGTCAATTGTTTTGATTAAAGAAACAGGCAATAAAGAACAATCAATACCTGCTATGGTTTGTTCAATTTTAAACGCATTCGTTACATCGTTTATAGATAAAACTCCAGCTCGACCTAAATCTAAAGTATGATATGTATATGTAGAATCGTTTGCAGCTACATCTTTATATCGTATTGATAAGATTGGTGTGGAAAGTTGCAATGCAGAGCCTTTAAGCCCCGAACTTGTCAATGCTATACCATAGTTTTCAGCATTTCCTCTTTCCCATTTTGAATATATGTCTGTGATATCAAAAGTGTACTCGGTGTTTGTTTTATCGTATCGCTTATAATATATATTTGAATAACTATTAATATTAGTATATGTTGTTTCCGAAGTAACTTCAGATGTAACATGCTTTATGTATAATGGTCTATTGTTATTCAGATTGTTGTTTTCGATGTTTGTGCTAAGTGTTGCAGAAATTAAAACCTTATTTTTCATAGAAAATTTATAAATGTTTTCAGGCTTAATAATTAATGCACTATTAGCCGCTAAAGTATAACCCGTTTCGGTATTTGTTGAGTTTCCAATACATGTAACTGAAATGTTATCAGTGAATTCATGAGTGGAAAAAGTGCTTATTTGACTTGAGGATAATTTAGTTTCTTCAATATATTCTTTTACTGTTGTTTCAGCTTCAGAAATTGTAGAAGGAGTTGCACTTAAAGTATCATCAATATCAACCCATTCTCCGTCAATAAATTCGTGTACTGGAATTGGTGATATGTATGTGTAATATGTACCGTCACTCATTAAGAAGGTTTTTGAGTTTTCGTCACGTTCTTCTTCAACTTCTCTAATAATGTTTTCGCTATAATTAATAGAATTAGAAACATCGAGTGTGCTCCGAAGGTTTCTTGTATTATTAGTTGCCGCAACAACATTTATTGGTAATGTGAAACTAATTATAATGGTTGCTGATAATAGAATTGCAACAAATCTTGCACAAAACCATTTTGAAGATTTCTTCATAATTTTCATCCTTTCGTATATTTCATATAAAAATAACTTTATTCGTAAATATTATGAAAAGTGTTATCAAACCTCCTTTTTGAAAATATTTGAATTGTATTGTCATTTATATAATAAAATATTATTAAAATAATGAAAGGAGTTTTTCTAAACTACATTATTTTTTGCCCGAAACTGCACAAAATCATCTAAACTAAGCTTTTGTGTACAAAGATAAATCATACTCTAATAAAACAAAGACTTGTGCACTTTAGATGTTTATAATCCAAGGTGTACAAGTCTTTTAATTGTAATATTGTATTAATTCGGATGCACAATAGTGTGGTAGATAGCAAATAGCCTGATTGGTAGTCGACTATTTTATTGATTTTCAATTGGGAAAATTATTGAGACTGTGAATTCTTTTGTATCTTTATGGTATTCCCACTCAACATCTCCATTGTATTTTTTTGCTGTCCGACAAATACTTTTGAAACCATATCCGTGTAAACCACCAGACTTTTTTGTTGAAACAAGCCTACCATTCTTCACTAATGGGGGAGTATCGGATGAATTTGTGATATCAAAGACCAACATGTTCCCCAGTTTATTAATCCCTATGGTTATAATTTTATTGCTGCTATTAACAGCGGATTCTATAGCATTATCTAGCATATTGTTTAAAATTGACGTTAAATCATTATCAGCTATAAAAGAAACATTGGATTTGTGAATGTTTTTTTCAAAGGTTATATTATTCTTTTCGCAAATGTAATTATACTTGCTTAATATTAAATCTAATAATTTATTTGATGTTTTTCCAATTTGATTGGTTTTTTCTAAATCTTCTACTATTCCTTCAATATATTTTTTGAGTTTTATCGGTTCATCAGACAAATCATACAAAGCTCTGTAATGCTTTTTCGTATCGTGAACAAACAGCTGAAGCTCGTCGTTTTGGTGTTCTAATAACTCAAAATATGTGTTATTGTTTTCTTGCTCTTGTTGAAATGCTTTCAATTCGAGAAGCTCTTGTTCTTTTCTCGCTTGATTTTGTTGCAATATGCATGTCACAATAACAGCCACAATCAAAAACAGGCTTGAACATGCTAAAATTAAGAGTACATTGTTAGGGAGAGTGAAATAACTGCAAATTATAACGAAATCCACCAATATCAACAACAGAGAAATTGGAAAAATAAAAAATGTAAAGTTTATTTTCCCATTGGATTGTGATTTGTTAACAATTTCAGATACTATTTTCAATAATACAAATAATAATGACTTGCTGAAAACAATTAATAAGATATATGTGTACGTATTATTGATAAAATCACGCATTGTTTCACCGTTTAGAAAGTTAATAGTGTTTAAAACAATAAACTCAGTTAAAAGAACTAAACATGCTATTAAAACCGAATAAAATAATGAAAATCGAATGCTTTGTTTGTATAATACTTTTGCGAAAACAAAATGAAAAATTAGCAGGACAACAATGTTAATTACAACATTATAGTTGAATATTAAATTCAATGCACACATTACAATATATCCTACAGTTATGGCAATCGGCTTCTTAATTTTAAATTCTAATTTTTGTATGCTTTCATAGAAGGAAACAGATATGAGGGCTTCAATAAGTTGAAGAATGATATTTAAAGATATTGAATGCATACTATTTTCTCCTTTTTAGGTAATTAAAAAAATATTTTCTGAATGTCGGTTGATTTCTGTAGGAAATACCTATAAGTTCACCTGTTGTTAATTTTACTTCATTGCGTTTGTATTGGTCTATGTAGTCAAGGTTTAATATATAACTTTTATGAACTCTGTAAAAACTTATATGTGTTAATTTTTTCTCCCAATAATCAATAAGGTTAGATGAGTAAAAAACACCCATAGTAGTTACAATTTTTACTTTGTGGTCATCGGTTTCGATATAAATAATATCTTTAGATTTGATTTTTTGTACTATATTGGAGTCTTTAAAAAATAGTTCTATTGTTTCGTCATTAATTAATTCAACAGCTTTATCAAGACCAGTGTAGAATCGCTGATAATCCAGTGGCTTTTTCATAAATCTTAAGGCGAATAAATCCATTGCATCGTCGATGTATTTTTCGTATTCTGTTATGAAGAAAATTATAATATTTTTGTTGTTTTCTTTTAGCTTTTTTGCAATTTCAAGACCGGAAACGTTACCTATTTCTATGTCCAAAAAAGCAATGTTGTAACTTTGGATAGACTCTAAAGCTTTTTCTCCATTATTAAACAAATCATAAAAACAAGTAATATTTCTTTCACCACAATATTTTTGTAAATATCTGAGAATTATATCACCACACTTGTTGTCATCGTCGCAGATTAGTGCATTGATTGTCATATATTCTACCTCCTAAAAAAAAGAAACTCAAAGAGAAGTCCTTGAGTTTCACTATATCATATAATTTTAATTTTTTCAAATCCTATTTTAATTTTTGTGATTCTGTGTATGTCAATAATAGTTTAAATAATAATTCTTGTTCCGATACATTCATTTGACGAATTAAATCAATAATATTATCTGCAACTGTATCTTTAATTGCACCGGAAAGTAATTCTGACGAACAAACATCCAATTCTTTACATAGATTTACTAAGGTATTAAATGAAATACCGTTTTTACCTCGTTCTATATTAGATATTTCTGTAGGGGAAAGTTCAATTTTTTCAGCTAATTCAGCTTGTGTGAATCCACGAAGTTTTCGGTATTTTGATATTCTGTATCCAATTAATTCATATCCGTCAATTCTCATAATATCGCCTCCAAATTATAATAACATTTAAGATAAAAGAATGAAATAAAATGCTATTTAATAATTTGAATTGTCATTTGTAAAAAAATAAAATTATTTTTCAAGTTATGGGTTTTTATTTGAAAAATATTGTGTTTTGGTTATTAAAGAAGAAAATGTAAAAAATATATTGTTAGATAAATCAAAATGAGTTAAAGTTATTATGGAGGTGTAAAAAAATGAAGATGAAAAAAATCAATAAATTAATTAAACTTATCAATTTTTCATTGAAGGTTGATGCTAATTCAATAAGCACGGCAATTGCTTTTCAACCACCAGTACCGAAAGCATTAAAAAGGTTTAAAAATGATAAGTAGAATATCTAATAGAATTACTCAAAGACTAGTTCGAAAAAATATAATACCTGAAGTTGAAACTGAATTGTTCCACTATGGTTTGTTTATTATTTTTTCAGAATTATCTGCATTGATATATTGTTTGTTTGTTGGAACTATTTTGAAAATCACTCTTGTTAGTGTTTTGTTTTATGTGCTTTTTTTGGTTTTACATAGATTTGCTGGTGGGTTTCATGTGAAAACTGAATTGTGTTGTCAAATAATAACATCGTTATTTTTTTTGATGGGAATAGTTGGAATTAAATTAAGTGTTCTAGTTGATTCTGGTTGCTTGATGGTAATTTGTGCATTTTCCTCATTGTTACTCGTTATTCTTTCTCCAGCAGATACTCCACAGAAGCCAATAGAACCCAAAGAACGTGTTGTATTTAAAAAAATTATATTAATAGCAGTAATAATAAGTTTTACAATGGTTATTCTTCTTAATTTAATAGAAGCATATATGTACGCAAATACAATCGTAGTTGCAATAGTAATGCAAACAATATCAGTGATACTAGGCAAATTATTTAATAAAAATCTTTTAAACAGCAAAACATGAGATTTGGTGATTTTCTTAAATTCTTTAGACTACAAAAAGGTATGACTTTGCGTGATTTATCAAGTAAAGTCAATCTAGGATTTTCCTATTTGTGTGATATCGAAAACAATAGAAAAGCTGCCCCAAACGATATGGCTTTATTAAAAATTGCTAGCATTTTAAAGTTAAGTATATCTGAAAAAGCTGAATTTTTTGATTTAGCAGCTGAATCAAAAAGAAATATAGATAAAAATAATTTCCACATACCTGCTGATATTGGTGAGTATATATCTTATGATGAAAAAACAAAAAATGAATTACGTAAAAATATGAAAAATAGTAAGAACAACAAATAATATAAAAAGAATATATCCCTTTTATTAGGGGTATATTTGATGAATAGTTGTTCTCTAACAGTGAACAAAAATGATAGGCATATCAACAAATGTAACGATTAGAACAAAGAAAGTACATTGTCCATTTTGCGGTGGTCGGTTGTGCGATACTTTAAAAACGGAAAAGATTTTATATAACAACTTAAAAGTAAACGAATGCATAATAATTGTTAAATGTCATAAATGTGGAAAAAAAGTAAGTATAAATATTTGTAATTAAATTATATGTACAGTGCTTCATAAAAAATAGAAGTCTGACGATTTCGTCGGACTTCTATTTTTTTGTCCTTCGAAAAGAAAGGGCAATAAATGACAGTTTATTGGTTACCGTATATTGCTGAATATCCATAGTTTCCTGAATTTTTGAACTTAGAAAACATCAAAAATTTAAGGAGACTATAAAAATGAGTTTTAACAGAAGAAATGAATATAAAAAATATATTGCAAAACAGGAAGCTCAAAAAAGAGAATACATAGCACTTGGCCTTTCTGATGAACAGGTATCCAAAATACAAGAATTAGATAAACAACAATTTTTGAGTGATATGCGTTTTTATATGCACAACCAATCTTTTGATTATGTTAATGATGACTTTGAAAGCGACGAACAAAGTCCACTATTCAAAAAATACTTTTATCATCTAGTTACATATCAGGAACCAATTGATAAATATCTTGGTATGGATATTGAAAATGATGAGTTGATAATTGCAATAAATAAATTATCACCAATTCAAAAAGAAATTTTAAAACTGTTGCTTGATGGTTGTTCGGTAGAAGAAATTAATAAAATTACGCTTATTCCTTGTCGAACCATTTATTATAAAAAGAAACAAATTAGACAGAAGTTACTTCCATCTATGAAAAAACTTTTTCCTGAATGTTTTGATGTTGATGAAGGGTGAAATGAGTGAATTGCAATACATATTATAAATGTATACAAAAAAATCTGATGTTGAAAATCTTGTTGAGGAGCAGCAGAAAGATATTGCAAGGAGGTGATTATTTATATTTAACGCATTATATGAAAAGTTTTTTAATTTAATTTGCAGTATTTCGGGTGAAATTGAAATTCCTATATGGGAGAAATATACTCTCTCAATTGAGGAAGCGGCAGAGTATTTTCGCATAGGTGAAAATAAACTTAGAAACATTATCAGTAAAGATAAATTTGCGGATTTCATTTTATGGAATGGCAATAGAGCACAAATCAAACGAAAACTTTTTGAAAAATATATTGATAAATTGAATTCTATATAATTGCACATTTGAATTGCCGGCCGTGATGTGGTAATTTATTGATGCTATATCACGGTCAAATGTGTCAGAATGGAGGTTAATATGTCAGAAAAAAGACGTGATAAAAAAGGCAGACTTCTTTGGAATGGTGAAAGCCAAAGGAAAGATGGAAAGTATGAATACAAATACATTGATGCAAAAGGTATTAGACATTCAGCATACAGTTGGAAACTTGTCGATACAGATAAAGCTCCTACAGGCAAAAGATGTGAAATGAGTCTTCGAGAAATGGAAAAACAAATTCAGCGAGATATTGCAGATGGAATTACAAGGGATTCAAATTGTAAAACATTGAATGATTTTTGGCAGAAATATATTGATATGAAATATGAACTTAAACAATCTACACGTACAAATTACAAGTATATGTACAAAAAATATGTTTCTGAAGAATTAGGGGTTAAGAATCTTTCGTCAATAAAATATAGTGATATTAAAAAGTTTTATGTTTCTCTTATTAATGAACGAGGATTTAAACCTGCTAGTATGGAAATTATAAATACAATTTTGCATCCGGTTTTCTCTATGGCTGTAAGGGATGGATATATTCGTGTAAATCCTTCTGCTGGAGTAATGAGTGAAATAAAGAAAAGTCATAATTGGGAGAAAGGAAAAAGGCATGCTCTCACAGTTGCTCAACAAGAGGCTTTTGTAGACTTTATATCCAATTCTTATATGTATAAAAGGTGGTTGCCCTTGTTTACGGTGTTTTTAGGTACGGGTTGCCGTGTTGGTGAAATAGTAGGGTTAAGATGGGTGGATTGTGATTTTAATGAAGGAATTATCAATATTAATCATAACTTGATATATCGTCAGCAAGACAATGGAACTTGCGAATATCATATAACTACACCAAAGACTAAATCAGGAGAAAGAATTGTTCCAATGCTTGAAGATGTCAAAAAGGCTTTAATTGAAGAACGAAGATATCAAGAAGATGAAGGATTTAATGAAACTATCATTGATGGTTATTCGGGATTCGTTTTTAGAAATAGATTTGGTGATGTTCATTCTCGCATGGCTATCAATAGAGTAATCGACCGTATTATAAAAGCATACAATATTCAAGAAATGGAATCTGCTAAAAAGGCAAATAGAGAACCCTTACTTCTTCCTCATTTTACAGTCCATAATTTGAGGCATACCTTTTGTACAAGGTTCTGTGAAAACGAAACCAATTTAAAGGTTATTCAAGAAATAATGGGACATGCAGATATTACGACTACTATGGATGTTTATAATGAGGCAACTAAAGACAAGAAAATAGAATCATTTGCAAGTCTTGAGGGGAAAATTAAAATACGATGATTTTACGACAACTTTTACGACATTTCATCACAAACTTATGAAAAGTTATAAAAAGATATGTTGTTACAAAGTACGCAGAATAGGGGATTTAAGAAGATGTGAGAATATATATCAAGGTCTTAAATGTAAATCCCCACAATGAAACCATTAGAATAATAAAAATAGACCTGCAAACAAGAAAGTATGCAGGTCTATTTTCATTATATAGTTTGAAAAGTTCAAAATAAAGTGCTATAATTTTAATACAATAAAGTTGTTTGAGGGAAATAAATATGGGATTTCTTGAAGAATATAAACGTTTAGAAAAACTTTGTGGTGAAGTAATGAGCGATAACCGTAGGGTTTCTGCCTACATTGAAGAAATGTTGAATACGCCCAAAGGGTCGTATCTCGTTAAAAATTGGGATGATGATTTAAAACAACTGAAACATTATCGCTGGGTTAGAAATCAAATTGCACACGACCCCAATTGTTCTGAGGAAAATATGTGTAATTTTGCAGATGTAAAATGGATTGCTGATTTTCATTCTCGAATTATGAATCAAACAGACCCACTTGCGTTGTATCGAAAGGCAACTCAACCTCATTCTGTATCTATACCAAAGAAAAATATCAAACAAATTTATCAAGAACAACCACAGTACAATTATAATAACAAAAGAGCAAAACAAAAAAAATGGGGTTGTGGAACGTTTTTGTTGATTTCCTTTATGATTGTAGTTGTGGGTGCAATATGTTTTTTATTGACAGTGTTAAACTAATTTTATATACAAAATGTTAATTAGTAATTTTATTGACAAATTTCCTTTATAAAGTTAAAATAAAATTATAAAGAATAGGGAGGGATTCTAATGTTAAATTATGATATTTTAGGTGGGCATTTGCCTGTTGTAATCTGTTACCCTGAGCCGGGGCAGACACTTTGCACAGAAAGTGGTGCAATGAGTTGGATGAGCCCTAATATGCACATGGAAACAAATTCAGGTGGTGGCGTTAAAAAAGCTCTTGGTCGTCTTTTCTCTGGGGACTCAATTTTTATGAACGAATATACACCACAAGGTGGTACAGGTATGATTGCGTTTGCATCAAGCTTTCCAGGTTCCATTATTCCTTATGAGGTAACTCCTGGTAACGGAATTATTGTGCAGAAAAGGGGTTTTCTCGCAATGGAGAAAGGTCTTGATTTGTCTGTGCACTTCCACAAAAAACTTGGCCGAGGTTTCTTTGGTGGCGAAGGCTTCATTATGCAAAAAATCTCTGGTAATGGCTTAGTGTTCCTTGAAATTGACGGTCATTGTGTTGAGTACACTTTAGGTGTAGGCGAAAGTATTATTGTTGATACAGGTTACCTTGCTGCTATGAGTGAAACTTGCACAATGGATATTCAGCAAATTAAAGGTGCAAAGAATATCTTCCTTGGAGGCGAAGGCTTGTTCCATACAAGAGTTACAGGTCCTGGTAAGGTCTATATTCAATCAATGCCAATTGCACAGATTGCTCAACAGCTTATTCCATATATGCCAACTGCTACAAATGGTAGTGATGGTGGAATCAATATTAAACTTGGTGGAAATTAATACATATTATATGCCCTTGCAAATGCAGGGGCATTATTTTTACAATTTAATTGAAACTTTGCAAAAAGAGTGGTACAATACTAATATCGGAGTGTGATATTATGTATCAGTTTGATGCACTAAAAGTTAAAAATGAATGTGTTGAGTGGATTCGCGACTTTTTCGAGCAAAACGGAAAAGATTGTAACGCAGTTGTTGGCATTTCAGGTGGTAAAGATTCATCAATTGTGGCAGCCCTTTGCGTTGAGGCTTTAGGCAAAGACCGTGTAATCGGTGTGCTTATGCCTTGTGGCGAACAGCACGATATTGATTGTGCAAAGCAACTTGTTGAACATCTCGGCATTAAAAATTATACAGTAAATATTAAAGATACAGTTGATGGTCTTATGAACAATCTTCCTGCAGATTTAGAAATCACACCACAAACTGTGCAGAATATTCCGCCAAGAGTACGAATGACAACTCTTTATGCTGTTAGCCAGTCTGTGAATGGCAGAGTTGCTAATACTTGTAATCTATCAGAAGATTGGGTTGGCTATTCTACTCGTTATGGCGACTCGGTAGGGGATTTCAGCCCTTGCTCATTCCTTACAGTAGCCGAAATGAAACAAATAGGTCATCTTTTAGGACTTCCACATAACCTTGTTGAAAAAACACCAATTGACGGCCTTTGCGGAAAAACTGATGAAGATAATTTAGGCTTCACTTATGCCGAACTTGATAAATATATCAGAACAGGCGAAATCGACGACAAAGAAAAGAAAGATTTGATTGATAGAAAGCATAAAATGAACTTGTTTAAACTCCAGCTTATGCCGTCATTCAAACCTGAAATATAATGGGGGAATATTTATGTCAAATCAAAAACTTTCAACTAAAGAAACAATAATCCAGATTGCAAAATTCGTGGCATTCTCAATGGGTGCAGGTATCATTCAGATTGTGTCATATACAATTATTCACGAACTTACAGATTGCGCACATTGGAAAGCATATCTTCCATCACTTATATTGTCAGTTCTTTATAATTTTACAGTGAATCGTAAATTTACATTTAAATCTGCAACTAATGTTCCTGTTGCAATGCTTAAAGTAGCACTTTTCTATTGTGTATTCACACCGGTTTCTCTTTATCTCGGTCAGTTAGCCGAAAATGCAGGCATTAATAACTACATAGTTGAAGCAGTAACAATGGGTTGTAATCTTGTAACAGAATATTTATATTGCCGATTTGTTGTTTACCGTGGTTCAATGAACACAAACAATCTTGCAAATAAGGATAAAAAAGATGAAGAATAATGAAAAATTAAGTTCAAAAGAGAATATTATCCAGGTAGTAAAATTTGTTGCGTTTTCTTTGGGTTCAGGTGTAATTCAAGCAGTAGTTTTTACAACCCTCAACGAAGTTTTGCATTTTGATTATTGGCAAAGCTACCTCCCTGCAATAATCTTGTCAGTGCTTTACGGATTTACAGTAAATCGCAGATACACATTCAAATCTGCAAATAATGTGCCTGTTGCAATGGCAAAATTAGCGTTTTATTATTGCATTTTTATTCCAACATCTACATATCTTGGGGATTTAGCAGAGGGCGCAGGAGTAAACGAATATATTGTTCTTGTTGTAACAATGCTTTCAAATGTTACAACAGCGTTCCTTGTAAATCGTTTCTGGATTTATAAGGATTCAATGAATACCAACAAACTCGCAAAAAAAGAAAAATCAAAAGCAGAAACAAAATAACAAAATGTAGGGGCGATTATCAAATCGCCCGTATTTTTATAACTTTTTTCAAAAAACTCTTGACTTTTACCTAAGGTAAAAATGTAAAATCGTCATTGTAAAGGAGGATTTACTATGAAAATCAAGCAAGTTATGGCTAAAACCGGTCTTACTGACCGTGCAATACGCCTTTATATTGAAAACGAACTAGTAAAACCTGAATGTGACGAAAATTTCAATGGCAGAAAAAGTATAGAGTTTTCTGAAACTGATGTTGAAAATCTTAAAAATATCGCCTTACTTCGTAAAGCCGATTTCTCAATTCAAGAAATCAAAGATTTACAAATGGGTGGCGAAACAGCACAAAATACAATAAAAGAATACATAAACAGAACAAACGAGAAAATTCAGTTTAATAGTGAAATAATAGAAAAAATCGGTGCTCTTGCAGATGAAGAAAATATCACAATCGAAATTATCTGCGAAAAACTTTCAAGTAATTTAGCAAACGAAAAAGTCCCAGCGGAAGATATGGAACCTACTACAAAAGAAAAGCTTGTAAGAGCAATTTTTATGATAATATCAATTATAGGTATGGCACTGTCTTTGCTGTTCACAATTTCCATTATTATTTATTATCATAACGAGTTCCGTTATCCAATATTTTATGACGATTTCTTTGATGCGTGGAAAGCAATTCCAGCAAGATTACTTTTTGTAATACAGTTTGTCATTTGCGTTATTTTATTTATACTTGCTAAAAAGACTAGAGAAATAAGAAAAATAAAGCCTAAAAAGGTACTAGCAACTATAATGGTTGTGTTGTGGGCTATTTCGTGGTTTTTCTTTCCAATGAAACTATTAATTACTTGGTTTGCTCCACCAATATATTCACAGACAACTAACCCCACCAATTACCTACGATTAGATGAGCATTTTTACCAATATTACGCAACCGATTGGCTTAATGATATTTATATAGTTTTTCCTGTGACAATTCCTTATTCTGCAGTAACGGGAGTTGAACCACCGTATTTTGATGCAGAAGGATTTCCTGAAACAACAAAATATTATTATAAATATGAAACAACAGTAGAAACAAAATTTGATTTATTTGCTGAGTGGAAATTATCGGAAGAAGAATATATAGCAGAAAAAGAAAGAATTTTAGAAAAACAAGAAATAAAGTTTATTACTCAAAAAGGTGATTGGCAATGTGTGTATTTTTCCGATACTAAATTTGAAGATGAGTATGTGCTATTTTTCGCATATAATGATTTAACGCAAACAGTTCGTTATGTTGCTATGAGTGATGTTGAGAGATTGTTAGTTCCGTATTATACAACTCAACAATGGTAACCAAGCGTGGTCTTTGACCACGCTTTTTCTTTGCAAAATATAATTCCCACCAAATTTATATGAATTAACTCTTGAATTCCTAGTAATTTTGTAGTATATTATCTTCGTAACGAAAAACAATACTCTAAAAGGGTGTAGATATTATGAAAATCTCAACAAAAGGCAGATATGCACTTCGTCTTATGACAGACCTTGCAATCCATAAAGAAGACGGCTATATCTCAATAAAATCTATTGCAACAAGACAGAACATAAGCGAAAAATATCTTGAACAGATTATCAAAATGCTTTCAAAAGAAAATCTAGTTGAAAGTACTCGTGGTGCACAGGGTGGCTATAAACTTACTCGCGAGCCAATCGAATACACAGTAGGAGAAATTTTAAGAGTAACCGAGGGTAGTCTTGCCCCTGTTGCTTGCCTTGAAACTGACGACAATCCTTGCGAAAACTGTATGGACTGTGTAACTCTTGAAATCTGGCAATGTGTACTTGATGCAGTTAATAAAGTTGTTGACTCAATCACACTTCAATACTTGGTTGACAAACAGAAAGAAAAAGGTAACTGCGGATGCTGTTAAAATACGATTTGCACGAAACTGCAAGATATATGGGCTACAAGCACGGTGCAAAGCCAAACGAAGCAATTTGTGAACTTTGCGAAGACGCATACAATGAACTTTGCAAAGTGATTACGCCAAAATATATTTATAAAGAGTATGAATTCACAAGAACAAATGACGGAATAATTATTGACGGAATAGAATTCAAAAGTGCAAAACTTTTGAGCCACTTAAAAGATTCAAATACGATTATTCTTTTTGGTGCAACTATCGGTGTTGGTGCTGATACTCTTGTTCGCAAATATTCTGTAACCGATGCTGCAATGACCAGTATTGTTCATTGTGTTGGTGCATCAATGGTTGAAAACCTTTGTGATATTGTTTGCGAAGAACTAAAAAATACAATAAATGGGGAGCATAGACCTCGTTTTAGCCCAGGTTATGGCGGACTTGATATTTCTTCTCAAGCAGATTTCTTTAAACTATTACCAATGACAAAACAAATGGGAGTAACATTATCAGAAAACTTCTTAATGACTCCCACAAAAACAGTTACTGCCTTTATAGGAGTAACAAAGGAATGAAAAAACTATGAAATTTAAGGAACTTTTTAACAATTCAATATTGTTTTTTGACGGTGCAATGGGTACCGAACTCCAAAAAAACGGACTTAAAAAAGGCGAGTTACCGGAAAATTTAAATATTCACTCTCCCGAAATCGTGGCAAGGGTGCATAAATCATATTTAGATGCAGGTTGCAACATAATCTCAACTAACACATTCGGTGCGAATTCACTTAAATTCGACAATGTGAATGAGATTATCATAAAAGCCGTTGAAATCGCAAAAAACACAATTAAAGAAAGCGAAAAAGATGCTTTTGTTGCTCTTGATATAGGTCCACTTGGCAAACTCTTAAAACCTTATGGCGATTTAGAATTCCAGACTGCCTACGACCTTTATAAAGAACAAGTTATAGCAGGCGAAAACGCAGGTGCAGATTTAATACTTATTGAAACAATGGGGGATTTGTACGAAATCAAATCAGCAGTCCTTGCTGCAAAAGAAAACACAGATTTGCCTGTGCTTGTGTCAATGATTTTTGACGAAAAAGGCATACTTTTAACAGGCGCAGACATTAAAACTGCAGTTATTACTCTTGAGGGCTTGGGTGTTGATGGAATTGGTATGAACTGTGGACTTGGTCCTGACCAGATGCTTACACTTCTCAAAGAAATGACAAAGTATTCAAGCACACCTATTTTTGTTCAGCCAAATGCAGGGCTCCCTGTAAGTATTAATGGTGTTACAACCTACAATGTAACTCCACACGAATTTGCAAACAAGCAACTCCAAATCCTTAAAACTGGTGCTTGTGCTTTGGGTGGTTGTTGTGGCACAACTCCTGAGCATATCAAAGCAATGATTGACCTTTGCAAAAACGAGCAAATCGAGAAAATTAGCAAAAAACATATTACAGCAGTTACATCATACTCAAAAACAGTAATCTTCCAAGATAAACCAATTATCATTGGCGAAAGAATTAACCCAACAGGCAAAAAAATGCTCAAAGAGGCACTTCGTAACAATGATATGGATTATATTTACCGTGAGGGCGTAACTCAAGCAGATGCAGGTGCAGATATTCTTGATGTTAATGTGGGACTTCCTGAAATTGACGAGCCTGAAATGATGCAAAATGCCGTTTTAGGACTTCAAAGTATTCTCAGCACACCATTACAGATTGACACCTCTGACTCCGTCGCTATGGAAAAAGCACTTAGAATCTATAATGGCAAGCCAATGGTAAATTCCGTTAACGGTAAAGAAAAAGTTATGGATGAGGTATTCCCACTTGTCAAAAAATACGGTGGAGTACTTGTATGCTTGACTCTTGACGAAAACGGAATCCCTGAAACCGTTGAAGGCAGAATTGCAATAGCAAAACGAATTATCAAAAAAGCAGAAGAATATGGAATAGCAAAAGATAATCTTGTGTTCGACCCGCTTTGTATGACTGTCAGTACAAATAAAGATAATGCAATAATTACTCTTGAATGTATTGAAAAACTTACAAATGATTTGGGTGTAAAAACTGTTCTCGGAGTATCAAATGTATCGTTTGGTTTGCCAAATCGTGAGCTTCTCAACTCTGCATTTTTCACACTTGCAATGCAAAAAGGATTAAGTGCAGGAATTATAAATCCAAAAAGTGACGCTATGATGAATGCATATTATTCATATTGTGCATTACAAGGTTTAGACGAGAATTTTGAGCAGTATATTGCCAACGTTACCGACACAAAAACAGAAGTTAAAACAACAGATGTTGACCTTAAAACTGCAGTTGTTAAAGGACTGAAAAATCAGGCGAAAGAGCAAACTAAGCTTGAGCTTCAAACAAAAACTCCAATTGAAATCATTGATGGTATTTTAGTCCCTGCACTCAATGAAGTTGGTAAGGGCTTTGAAGAAAATACAATATTCTTGCCGTCCCTCTTAATGAGTGCCGAAACTGCAGGCGCAAGCTTTGAAATTATTAAAGAATATATGGTTAACAATGGCGCAAAAACTGAAGAAAAGGGCAGAATACTCATAGCAACCGTTGAGGGCGATATTCACGATATCGGTAAAAATATTGTCAAAGTATTGCTCGAAAACTACGGATTTTCAGTAATAGATATGGGTAAAGATATAACCCCTGAAGCAATTGTAGAAAAAGCAGTAAAAGAGGATATCAAGTTAGTAGGTCTTTCTGCTTTAATGACTACAACAGTACCGTCAATGGAGAAAACAATTAGTCTTCTCAAAGCAAAAAATCCACAAATTGCCGTTATGGTAGGTGGCGCAGTTCTTACCGAAGATTACGCTAAAACAATTGGTGCAGACTTTTATGGTAAAGATGCTATGGCGTCTGTAAGAATTGCCGAAAAATTCTTTGCAAAATAAGTCAAATTATGGCTATATTATAATTGACAAATTCATACTGCAGTAGTATGATATATATGAATTCACAGTAATTCACTATGAATTGTAATCAACTCACTTTAGGAGAGATGTATATATGAAGGTTTATGCAGATAACGCTGCAACAACAAAAATATCAAAAGTTGCCCTTGATGCTATGATGCCATGCTTCCAAGAAATCTATGGTAACCCATCAAGTTTGCATAGTGTAGGGCAAGATGCTTTCCACGCAGTACGCGATGCTCGTAACACTATTGCCGAGTGCATTAACGCAGACCCTAACGATGTTTATTTTTCATCAGGTGGTAGCGAAAGCGACAACTGGGCAATCAAAGGTGCAGCTTACCTTATGGCTAAAAAGGGTAAGAAACATATCATCAGTTCAAAGTTTGAGCATCACGCAGTATTGCACACTCTTAACGCACTCGAAAAAGAGGGCTTTGAAATCACTTTGCTTGATGTTTACGAAAATGGACTTGTGCGTGTTGAAGATGTTAAGAATGCAATCAAAGATGATACTGCACTCGTAACAATTATGTATGCGAATAACGAAATCGGCACAGTTCAGCCAATTCGTGAAATCGGTGCAGTTTGTCGCGAAAAAGGCGTTTTGTTCCATACAGACGCTGTTCAGGCAGTTGGCCATATTCTTGTTGATGTAAAAGCAGATAATATTGATATGATGTCATTCTCAGGTCATAAATTCCACGGACCAAAAGGCGTTGGTGGTCTTTATTGCAAAAAGGGTATAAGACTTCCAAATCTTATTGAAGGCGGCGCACAAGAGAGAAATCGTCGTGCAGGTACTGAAAATGTGCCGTCAATCGTAGGTATGGCAGCAGCACTTAAAGACGCTTGCGACAATATGGAAGAAAACACAAAGAAACTTATTGCAATGCGTGAGCAACTCATTGAAGGAATTCTCAAAATCGATTTAAGCCGTATCAATGGCGACCGTGAGCACAGACTCCCTGGTAATGTAAGCGCTTGCTTTGAAGGTGTTGAGGGCGAATCACTTCTTCTTTACCTTGACTTAATGGGAATCAGTGCTTCTTCAGGCTCAGCTTGTACTTCTGGCTCACTTGACCCAAGCCACGTGCTTTTGTCAATCGGACTGGTTCACGAGGTTGCACATGGCTCACTCCGTTTAAGCCTTTGTGAAGATAACACACCTGAAGAAATGGATTATATTTTAGAAAAACTCCCACCAATTATTGATAGACTTCGTGATATGTCTCCATTGTGGGAAAAGATAGAGGCGGAGAGAGCCAAACACAATAAGGTTTAACACGGGTTATTTTCCCTGTATCTTTGTTAAAAATCCTCGAAATACGAAAGTATTCCTTGCGGTTTTCGCCTCGATACAGAAAAAATCTCCTCGTGTTAAACTTCAAAGAACCTTAAATGTATAAGTTTACGTGCATTTGGGGATTTCTTTGGCGAAGCAATACTGACGTATTGCAAGACAAAAAATACACAAAGGTGCGGGAAATCATACATTTAAGGCTTATGGTGTTTGACTTTCTCCGCCTCAAGAAAGAGAGAGGTAATATATAATGGAATATTCAGAAAAAGTAATGGAACATTTTACAAATCCACATAATGTAGGTAAACTTGACGACGCTGATGGTGTGGGAGAAGTTGGCAACGCAAAATGTGGCGATATTATGAAAATGTATCTCAAAATTGAGAATGATATTATCGTGGATGTTAAATTCAATACTTATGGTTGTGCATCTGCAATCGCAACAAGCTCAATCGCAACTGATATGATTAAAGGCCAACCTTTAAGTGAGGCACTTAAGCTTACAAACAAAGCAGTTGTTGAGGCTCTTGACGGACTTCCTGCAGTTAAGATTCACTGTTCAGTTCTTGCAGAACAGGCAATTAAAGCAGCAGTAAAGGATTACTACGACAAAAACGGCATTGAATATAACAAGGCTGACTTCGAGTTTGAAGAACATCACCATTAAAATCGGCCTCCCTTGTCAAAGGGAGGGGGACCGTCGTAGACGGTGGAGGGATTCCCAATGACAGTAAAAGAAATGCAAGAAAAAATCTTGCAACTTAAAAAAGAAAAAGATATCTGTATTCTCGCTCACAGCTACGTTGCTCGTGAGATTATTGAGGTTGCCGACTTCACAGGCGATAGTTTTCAGTTAAGCGTACTTGCAGAGAAAACTAATGCTAAAACTGTAATTATGTGTGGAGTTCGTTTTATGGCTGAAACCGTAAAAATTCTTTCACCTGAAAAAACAGTTTATATTACAAGTCTTGTTGCAGGTTGTCCAATGGCAGAGCAAATGAGTAAAGAATATATTGAGCAAGTAAAAAAAGAGAATCCAGACTATACCGTTGTGGCATATATTAACACAACTGCAGAGCTTAAAACGGTTTGTGATGTTTGTGTAACATCTGCATCAGCAGTAAATGTTGTAAGTAAGCTCCCAAATGATAAAATTCTTTTTATCCCTGATTGTAACTTAGGCGATTTCGTTGCAAAGCAACTTCCTGAAAAAACCTTTAAGTTTGTAAATGGTGGTTGTCCAATTCATGGTCAGATTACGGCAGAAGATGTTAAAAAGGCAAGAAAGCTTTACCCTGATTCACTTCTTCTCGTTCATCCTGAATGTAAGCCTGAAGTTGTTGCACTTGCTGACTATGTTGGCTCAACAACAGGTATTATGAAATTTGCAAAAGAGAGTAAGCATAAGAATTTCATTATCGGTACAGAAATCAGTATTGCAGAGTCTTTGCAGTATGAATGTCCTGATAAAAACTTCTTTGCACTTTCTCCAAAACTTATTTGTCCTGATATGAAAGCCACAACTCTCGTTGACCTTTATAACACAATGCGGGGCTTGGGTGGCGAAGAAATCATATTAGACAAAGAAACAATCAAGAAAGCCAAAAAGTGCATTGATAAAATGCTTGAACTTGGGTGAATATATGAAAAAAGCAGTTATTGCTATGAGTGGCGGAGTTGATAGCTCCGTCGCTGCTTTACTTATGAAAAATGAGGGCTACCAATGTGTCGGCGCTACAATGCAGCTGTATATCGAAGGAGATTGCAGTGATGCAAAAGCAGTTGCCGATAAACTCGGTATGCCTTTTTATATTTTCCCACTTAAAGAAGAATTCAAAAAACAGGTTATTGATAAATTTATCGAGTTTTACGAGCAGGGCAAAACACCAAACCCTTGTGTTGAGTGTAATCGTACACTTAAATTCGGTGCTATGATTGATAAAATGCACGAGTTAGATGCAGATTTTGTTGTAACAGGTCACTATGCAAGAGTGGTCTATGAAAACGGCGAATACAAACTGAAAAAAGCAGTTGATGAAAGCAAAGACCAAAGCTATTTTCTTTATATGCTCTCACAAGACCAATTAAAGCATATCAAATTCCCGTTAGGCGAATATACAAAGCCACAAATCCGTGAAATTGCAGAAGAAAATGACCTTATAACTGCACGAAAAAAAGATAGTCAGGACATCTGCTTTGTACCTGACGGCGATTATGTAAGCTTTATTAAGAATTATAATAATAAGACCTACCCAAAAGGACAGTTTATGCATAAAACAGGCTTTTCATTTGGGGAGCATAAAGGTATTGTAAATTATACAATCGGTCAGCGTAGAGGTCTTGGCGTCGCTTATAAAACACCACTTTATGTACTTAACATTGACCCTGAAACTAACAATGTTATTTTAGGTGATAATGAAGATTTGTTTACAAGTGAAGTAACTGCAAAAAATGTAAATATAATCAGCGGAAAAACACTAACAGAGCCAATCCGAGTGCTTGCACGAGTGCGATACAGACATAAAGAGCAACCGGCTTTGGCATGGCAAGACGAAAACGGACTTTTACACGTCAAATTCGACGAGCCACAACGAGCTATTACAAAAGGTCAATCATTAGTTATCTTTAATGACGACGAAGTCCTCGGTGGTGGCGAGATAATATAATTCGTAATTATGAAGTCGTAATTCGAAATTGAATAATTGTAGGGCGGGGGATTGCTCCCACCGAAATTTAGGGGCGATTCACGAATCGCCCTTTAATTTTTTTACCGAATACACTCCCAAAAT
>CALAEX010000122.1 GCA_937891165.1 uncultured Lachnospiraceae bacterium
TGTTCTTCATCATAATAATAAATCATCAAAGTTTCCTCTTTTGTTTTAAAAATATTTAATGCCACTTCTACATCAAAAAACTCTACAGATGGATTTTCTTCTACTCTAGAAATTCTGCCTACCATTTCTCCCAAATAGATAATATTTGATATACCGGGAAGAAGATTATAAGAAATATCCTCTCCCATGGGAGATTTGCCAAATAAATAAAAATAGTCTCCTATGGCTACTATTTTGGATATCGTAGAATAATCCTCTTCTGGTATTACTGCCAATTCTGTTACATCCCAAGTAGTAAGGTCAATTGCTACCAAAACTTCTTCCATACTCAGCAATTCTTCGTTGAGTCTAGAAACAAAACAATAGAGTGTTCCATCTTCCACTATAATATCTTGTACTGGTCCAAATCCTAAAGAAAACTCTACTTGTTTCAAGCAAGTCCCATCCCAATCATAGACAGAAAATTTTTGAATTTTCATTGTTTCGTCAATACTGGATGTATAAAGCAATCCATTCTCATCAACAGCCATCCCATATACTTGCTCTGTTCCTTCATAACGAAATATCTCTGGTTCCATTGCCAAAGAGTCTACATCTATTTTAGACTCTACTCGACAACCCGCAACTAATAAAAACAGAAATGCCACTTGTATTATTATCAACCATCGTTTCATATTTCCCTTTCCTTTCTTTTTTATAATATCTTTAGTATATCGTTCATATTTATCCTAGGAATGTCATTTTTGTAAACTTTTTGTTAACATTTTCTATCAAAATCTTTTTTGTTTACAATTTGTTTACAATTTGGACATAATTAACATAAGTTTGTCACCTCAAAAAAATAATTCCCATATTTTTTGACGTTTTCATTAGGAATAAAAATTACATGTTTTCACAAAAGCCAAGTCTTGATAGTATCTGTGCAGAACCGTAAAGAGACGGCAGTCCTTGGCGAGGTCTTTTCGAGCCTAGTACTGCTCCGTCTCGTCCCGAGCGAGAGCGTGTTCGAACAGATACTATCAAGACGGGCTTTTATAAAACCTAAAAAATTATTATATTATAGTTCCTTATCTATAAAAAAAGGGAGGCATCATGCCCCCCCTTTTTTTTACAATAACTCTAGTGACAGAACATATTCTATCACTAAAATTATAGTGTATAAATATTAACAAAGTTTAAAATAATTTAAAACATAAAGTGCAAATAAGGAATTTGACCATGCGAACCAATCTCTTGTAAACTGGTTAGGGTCATTACAATCAAAACCTTCATGCATATATCCTGTACCTGCATCTGTGCTTAATAAAAGCTTTAACAATTCATTCTTTTCTGCATCATCTACAGAAGTTAAACCTTGCATAGAAAGTGCAATATGCCATACATATGATGGTGGTGTATGAGGGCTTCCGATACCCTTTGCAGCAGTACCTTCATAATAGAATGGATTTTCTTTACTTAATACGAACTTTCTTGTATTCTGATATATTTCATCGGATGCATCTAAACATCTAAGCCATGGTAAAGATAATAAGCTTGGTACATTTGCATCGTCCATTAAGTTTACATTTCCAAGACCATCTACTTCATAAGCATACATCTTACCAAATGTTTCATGTTCTACCATACCATACTTTTCTACGCCTGCTAAAATTTCTTCTCTCATCTTCACAGCCTGTTCTGCTAACGTAGCATCACCATAAGCATCTGCAATTTCTTTTACATACTTTAATGCTTCTGCTGCAAATAAGTTTGCAGGAATTAAGTAGCCATATTCACAAGCATCATCACTTGGACGGAAACCACACCAAAGCATACCTGTTACTGCAACTGGTGTACCCTTACCATTACAAGCTAATGTATCGGTTGGAGGACAATTTTCTCTACGGAAGTAATATTTGGATTCTGCTTCGTGATTCTGTTCCACTTTCCATAAATCCATAATAATCTGCAATGTACGGTGAATCTGTTCTGTTAATACAGTATTATCGCCTGTTGCTTTCCAATAATCATATAATAAACGAATTGGATAAGCAAGAGAATCGATTTCATATTTTCTTTCCCAATCCCAAGGAGTATCTTCTGTTTCGTCCTTTGTCCAGCACTTTCCATTGTCTGTTACATTAAATGCATTTGCATATGGGTCAATTTCAATGTAACGGAACTGACGTACTACTAAACCACGTACTAACTGTGCTAACAATGGATATTCCTTCATATATGGCATATAATGAGCAACCTGTGCACTAGAATCTCTGAGCCACATTGCTTCAATATCACCTGTAATAACGAAAACTTCATCTTCTGGCAAACATTTTACAGTTGTTTCTACTGTATTTACAAAACACTGCATAAAAGTTTTCACTAATTTTTCTTTATCTACTCCATGAGCTTCTGCATTAGCACCAATTTTTTCTGCTAAAGCTTCTCCTAATTTCTGCACTTCTGCTTTATACTGCTCTAAACGAACGTTATCAAACTCCATGTTTAACCAAGCTCCTCTCTATCTGTTAATAAAATTTCTTTTTCACCTGCTGCTTCTAATTCAAAAACAATGATTTCATTAGTTCCTTTCTTTAAAAGCGGTGCTGGAATATACAATGTCTTTTGTGGTCCAACGGTATTCCAGTAACGACCAAGTAAAAATCCATTGATATAAACGATACCTTTTACAAAACCATCTAAGCGAATAAACGTATCATTTGTTTCTTCTGCTTCAAATGTACCTCTAAAAAAGGCTGGATACTCTTGTTTTTCTTCTGGAATGGAAGTAAATTTCAATGTATCTATTTTTTCACAAGAAATTGGATACATATCCCAACCAAATAAATATTGGTTTGCAATTCTAACTCCCCTTAAAATTCCTTTACCATCTAAAATATGACCACCATAATTAACTCTGCCCATATTTTCTACAAGAATCATAAGCTCTGCTGTTTCATTAAAACCAAGTCCAATCGTAACTGCATCATCACGTTTACCAGTATTTTCTTTAATACCTAATAACTTTAATTCTTCTCCTTCTTTACGCAAGAAAATCAAAGCTCTATCACATAATCCATCAATCGAAAGGTCTAATACTTCAAATGGACCTTTCAATTTTGATGTATAAAGAACAAAACCAAAATCCAATCCAAGTTCTTCAAAGGATTGTGGATAAGAAGTAGTTACGACTTCCTCAGATACTTCATTTAAGTTATCCCAAAGACAAGCATATTCGGTTAATTTTACTGTACCATAAGCTTGTTTTACAGAATTTTTTACGGTTAACTCTGGCACTTTTCCTGTATGATTTTGTATCATGTCTCTGATAGCATAATACTTCTCTGTCAAATCACCACATTCACTCAATGGACAATTGTAATCATAACTGGTTACGGTTGGTTGTAATCCATTATCATAATTTGCACCATTTAACAAGCCAAAATTTGTACCACCATGGAACATATACATATTAACGGAAGCACCAAGGTCTAACATTTCTTTCATGACATCTGCGGTATCTCCACTTTCTCTTGTATGATGTTCTTCATACCAATGGTCAAACCACCCATTCCAATATTCCATACACATCATTGGCTGATTTGGACGGAATCGTTTCAATAATTCAAAATTACCTGTTGGGTGACTTCCAAAATTTACTGTAGCAAGTGTCCCTTTTAATTCGCCACCATTTAACATAAAATAACATGGTCCATCCGAAGTAAATAATAAACTCTTTACGTCATTTTCTAAAATAATGTCACGAACCGCTTCCATGTAACGATGGTCATTTCCGTAACTTCCATACTCATTTTCTACTTGCACAGCAATCACAGGACCACCATTTTCTGATAAATATGGACGAATCTGATGAAATAATTCTTTAAAATAATTTCTTACTTTAGAAAGAAAACCTTCATGATAACAACGAAGCTTCATTCCTGGAATTGCCATTAACCAAGATGGCAAACCACCCATATCCCATTCTGCACAAATATAAGGACCTGGACGTAAAATAACAAAAAGACCTAACTTTTTGGCGATTTCTAAATATTGAGCCAGATTCAGCCCGCCTGAAAAATCAAACACACCTTCTTTTCGCTCATGAAGATTCCAACAAGTATAGGTCTCTACGGCATTCATGCCACATTCTTTTAATTTTTGCAGCCTGTCCTCCCAGTATTCTGGAACGACTCTAAAATAGTGAATTGTTCCGGAAATTATCTGGAGCGGTTGCCCGTCCAGATAAAATCCGTTACTATCATAACTTAATCTACTCATTACAGAGTATGTTTCTTTGTCCATTCTACAATCTCGTCTACTGTAGTAAATGCAAGACCTGTTACAGTATCTGCACAACCATAGTAAACTGCAATTCTTCCAGTAGCTGCATCCGACAAGGCTGCACATGGGAATACAACATTTGGAACGTCACCTGTTCTTTCATAATCCTTATCAGGAGAAAGAGCATAGAACTTAGAACGATATTTTACTTTCCATGGTTCATCAATATCAAGAATTGCACTACCCATACGATATACAAATCCGTTACATGTATTGATTACACCATGATAGAATAATAACCAACCTTCATCTGTTTCAATTGGGCAAGGACCAGGACCAACCTTTGTACACTGCCATGCGGAAGTATCTCCAGGAATTGTTCCCATAACATATCTATGATGTCCCCAGTATTCTAAATCTGGACTCTGGCTGAAGAAAATATCACCAAACTTCGTATGTCCAGTATCACTTGGACGGCTTAACATTGCATATTTTCCATTAATTTTTCTTGGGAATAATACACCATTTCTGTTGTATGGAAGGAATGCATTTTCTAACTGATGGAATGTCTTAAAATCATAAGTATAAGCAATACCAATGGTTGGACCATGATATCCATTACACCATGTTACATAATATCTGTCTTCGATAAAACATACACGAGGGTCATAACGATACTCTCTATTTGTAACTTCTGGGTCTTCTCCTTCAAATACAATTGGAGTTTCATTAATTTCCCAATGAATGGCATCTTTACTAAAACCAGCAAAAATATCCATACTTACGCTCATACTATCACAACGGAATACGCCTGCAAATCCATCACCAAAAGGAACAACCGCACTATTAAAAATACTGTTAGATGTTGGGATTGCATCCTTTTCGATAATTGGATTCTGGTCATATCTCCAAACTGGCTTATTGTAGTTTGCTGGTTTCTCCTGCCATGGAATGTTAGGCAGTGCTTTTCCAATAATCTTGCTCATCTGAAAACCTCTCATTCTGCTACATACAGTAGCGTAATTTATGGAAGAAAAAATTTCTTTTTCCTTCCATGTTAGCCTTTAAGTTACTTTGTTTTACAAGAACACTAAAATGCTCTTAAAGCTTCTTATAAATAAATTTATGATAAACAGAAAATTCTGTTTATTCCACTCTCTTTTCAAAATTTCCACTCACATATACGTGCTCGTCTGCGACGATAAATGCTTGAGGGTCAATTTTGTGAATTGCTTCAATACAACTACTTACTTCATACTTAGAAACACAAGACACTAATACATTTGTGCTATCCTTTGTATAAGCACCAACACCATTCCATTTTGTAACACCACGTCTTGTCTGTTCTACAATTAACTTATCAATGCCTTCTTTCTTTGTAAAAATCATCAAACGCACATTGATATTTTGATAATGCATTCTATCAAGAATTACTGTATAAAATGCCATAAACACAACCGAAAGAATTACTGTTTCTAAATCAGACTGAAAATAAAAAATAACATATAATACACAATTGATAAGTAAACCAATTTTACCTACACTAGCATGTGGATTTTTCTTCATTGCCCAAATACCTAAAATATCCACACCACCACTGCTACCTCCTGCAAAGAGCACCAAACCAATTCCTGCACCTGTAATCAAACTACCAGATAAAATAGAAATGGTTGTATCTACAATTGGTTCTGCTGGTACTGGCACAAGCGTAGCAAAAATACTAATTGCTGCAACACCAATCGCTGTCTTTACAAAGAAATTCTTATCAATACCTTTCCATGCTAAAACAAATAATGGGATATTGATTAATAAGTACATAATACCATATAAATTAAAATCCCCTAAATCTACAAAGGACCCAATAAAATATGTAATTACCTGTGCTACACCAACACCACCACCACTACACAACTTCAATGGTGAAATAAAAGTATTCATACCTATAGCATATATCATACAACCTAGTAATATCATGCCTACTTTTTTCCATGTTTTTGGTATTTTATCTATCATAGCTATTCTCCTTCACACAGTCTTTTCTTATAATCCTACATCCCTATTTACAGCAATAATATGAAGCTTTTCCAACCATATTTTATCTGTTTTGCATTCATATGTCAATGTGTTTTCACTATTTTCTTAAAAATAATTCAGATTTTTTTGTCAAATATGCACAAGGATTGTTAGATTTTCTAGATTTTTTAACTACTTTTTGCACAATTTTCTTTTTTTTCTTACAATTTTTTTTGATAAAACGAGGGCTGTTGCAAAATAGAACCAATCTAGGCAAAGTTCTTGTTTTATCTATTTTGCAACAACCCCGTCTGTTATCTTAACATTTATTGAACATCTCTTAAGAAATCAGCTAACCAGAAAATTACATTTTGGATTCTGTAAAGTTCACTTTCTCTACAAGTTACTCTCCAAAGTTTCTTATATTCATAGAACCATTTTTCTAATATAACCGCAAGTTTCTTTGGCTCTACGACAGCTTTCATTGCTGTATAAACTAATTCTTTTTCTTCTGCTTCTTCTACCTCAAGACCAAGCACTAAAGCACCAATTGTTCCTGCAACACTGTTGAAAATCATCTGTCCTTTTGCATGAAGGAAATATGTTGGAACTACATTCTTTCCTGTGCTATTTAAGTTTACAGAAACTTCAGCAAGTTTTGCAAGAATTTCAGCAATCTTTACATTCTTTTCTGCTGGTTTATTTACATGCATATTTCCATAGAATCTAATCTGGGATTCTTTAGGAGGAATTCTGTCGCCTGTTAAATATTCCATATACTGTGCTAAATATTCCCAAGCAACACCTTCTTGTAAACCTAATTCTGCAAAAATATCTACGACTGATTCTGTTGCATCGCCAAACTCTACTTTAGAAATTCTACGATTCATTTCATCTTCTGGAAGTAATTCTTCACTCCAAGAACCTGCTGCACCATAAATCATACCAGGAATGGAGAAATCCTGATGAGCAACATGTCCAAAATCGCCCCAGTCTGTATTTAATAAGCCAAGTGCATTATATTTCTTTGCATAGTCACACATTCTAGAAACATTCGCATAAGCAGAAGGTAAACGATTCATAATATGACGCCATCCATGTACACCTGGACATAAGTACTGTACCGCACCAACGCTATCCATTGTCTTTGCACTATAGTCGCTTTCCTGTTCACCATAACCCCATGTCAAACATACGATAGATTCTGGAAGTTCATGTAATAATTCAGGAGAACCTACAATAATATCACCCCAGAACATTGGACGAAGTCCCTGACTTGTTAAGCACTCACAAATCTTCTTTACAAAGTTTACATACATACGATGTGTTCCGATTTCTTCTGCCATTGCCTTACTACGACCTTTACCTAAGTCGAATGTTTCATCACCACAAAGGTTAAACTGACGAGAACTAAACAATGGGATAAATTCTAATAACATCTTTTCAATAAATTCCCAAGATTCTGGGTCAGACATATTGATAGTATGATGTGCCATTCTGTCAATAAAACTGAAACGGTCTTTATCCGAATTTTCTAATTCACATAAATGAGCAAAGCTCTTTGTCTTTAATACTTTATCTAAGTGACCAAAACTTGCTACGGATGGAATTAATTCAATACCAATTGCTTTACAATATCCATCTAATTCCATAATATCCTCAGCAGTTAATGGAGTATCATCTCTCCATACTTCGCTAAAGTCACGGAATAAATAGCTATGTTCTACATAAAGCTGTAACTGGTTAATCTTATAATAAGATAACTTATCTGCTAATTTCTTATAAGATTCTGTTGTTTGAATTCTACCTCTAGTTGCATCATGATAGAAACCTCTGTTAGCAAGCTGTGGACGGTCTTCTACCTTTAAACATGGTAATACCATAGCTAACTGGTCTACTAACTGACGAAGTGTCTGAATACCATAGAGAATACCATTTGCATATCTTGCACTAATTTCGATGCGTTCTTTGGAAATTTCTAACGTATAGCTTTCTGTTCTAATCTTCCAATACTTTTCTGTTTCTGCATCTGGTACAACCCAATTTTTATCACCCTTTGCCAAACCAAGTAATACCTTTACGTTTTCTGGCATTTCTTCATCTTCTGGTAAAATATGAAGATATACTTCATTTGTACCAGCACCTTCGCCTTTTCTGATTGGCATAACGATGCCTGTATTCTTCTTTACTGTTTCTGCAAGAAGTTTTGCATAACCGTATTCTTTTTCAGAGCAAAGACTATCTAAAACAATTTCTGTATTATAATCAAAATAAAATTTTCCTTCCAGTTCTTCCATCTTATATGGTTCTGGAATAACATAATAATTCATATTTTCAACCTCCTTAAAAAGGTACTTTTATTCGGAATAAAATTATCTGTAAATCAACAAATTTTTTAATTACTCATTATGAGAAATAACAGAACCAGCTTCACAATATAAATCAATTGGTCCATCTAATTCTAATTTTACTACTGTAACCATTGGATGTAATGCGTCTTCTGGAATATAAACCCAAGTTAAACCAGGAATTCTGTTCCATGGTGCACCACCTGTAACGTCCCAAGTAATTTCACGACCGCTATGTAAAATAGTAGCTTTCTTAATTTCATTACGCAAACCTTTTACGCAAACAAATTCGTTTGGCTTATCATATACAAATAAGTATAATGTCTGCTTATCTTCAGATAATGCACTGCCACCCTGAAAGAACTTATAATCTAAGCCCTTTTCTGTATCGTAAATAGCTTCTTCATGCTCACGAATCCACTGACCTAATTCCTTTAATACCTGCTTCTGCTCTGGAATAATGGTACCGTCTTCCATAGGACCTACGTCTAAGAGCATATTTCCACCCATTGTAATACATTCGCAAAGCATACGAATTACCTGTCTTGTAGACTTATGATGTGTATCTCTCTTACGATATCCCCAAGAATCATTTAATGTAATACAGAATTCCCATGGTCCCTTTGGTGCTACTACTGGAATACCAAGTTCTGGTGTTGCATAGTCACCATAACCCTGCATACGAGAATTACAAATAACTTCTGGCTGTAAGGAAAGTAAATATTCTTTAAACTTTGCCATTTTCCACTGTTCTGCGGAACGCTCCCAGTCACCGTCAAACCAAAGTAAATCTACCTTACCATAGTTTGTCAATAATTCTTTCATCTGCTCATCATTGAACTTTAAGAACTGAGCCCAAAGTTCTGGACGCTCTACACCACTTTCTCCTGGAGAAGAATAAATATTTTTATCACCAATTGGCCAACCTGCCTGGTATACGCTACGATAATCTTCTCTAGACCAGTCAATCAACGAATAATAGAAACCAAGTTTCATATCATGGTCTAAAATAGCCTGTGCATACTCTTTTACAATGTCACGACCAGCAGGAGTCTTCTTTACTACATTTAAATCACTTGTCTTTGTATCCCAAAGTGCAACACCATCATGATGTTTTGTTGTTAAAACAACATACTTTGCACCACTTTCCTTAAATAAATCTGCCCATTCATTTGCATCAAATTTACTAGCAGTAAAACCATCTAACTGTGCATAATAATCTTCATAAGAAATACCACCATTGTGGAATGACCATGATTCGCTGACACTCTTTACTGCATAAATTCCATAATGAATAAAAATACCTAATTTTGCTTTTTTGAACCACTCATGCATAATAAGTTACTCCTCCATTCTAAGAATACTTCTTTTTCTGCCTAAAGCATTTTCGTTTTTTTATTACAGGCACTAAAACTCTTATGATGTAAATAAAGCGAAGAATACTGCTCTTTTTTAATAGACTATTTACCCGCATAAAATTTTTGATTTTAATATGTTTTCTAGGGTCATTTTTGTTAACAGGTTTTCTACGCTTCCAAAAATAAAGAAGATAAAATACCCTCTTATTTTTTCATATTTACACTTATAAATATACTATTAATCTTTCATAATGTCAAATAGGTATATCGTTTTATTTAAAAATAAAAAAAGAACTTGCTTCAAAACAAGTTCTTTTTTTTCTAAAACGGAGACGGTGGGATTCGAACCCACGTGCCCTTTCGGACAACTTGATTTCGAGTCAAGCTCGTTACGGCCTCTTCGATACATCTCCATAATCAACTTAACTCATCTTAGCACATTTTCTTCTAACATTCAAGTACCGATTTTAAATTTTATTTATTCTTACAATTTTAACCGAATCAACCTTCTATTTTTTCATTTCCATATATGGTAATACTTCAAATCCATTCTTTTTATATACATAGATAGCTCTCTTATTTTCTTCTTCCACTTCCAGTCGAAAAATAACATTCCTATATTTCTTTTCAATAAATTGAAAAAACTCTGTACCTATATTTTTTCCTCGATATTCTGGTTTTAAATATAAGTCTTCTATCCATATACAAGGTTTTCCAAATTCTGTAGAGAAACTTTTCGCCAACATGGCATACCCTAATACAATGTCATCTTCTACAAATACATAGCCCTCTAAATAAGGATTCTCATTAATACAATTTTCCACATCATTAAAAAATATTTCTTCTGAACCATTGGTGTATACTGCTGCCGAAGCATAAAACACTCTCATCATTTCTATTACTTCTTCTGCATATACTTTAGTCATGTTATTTATTTCTATCACAACCATTCCTCCAAAAAATCCTACTACATCTGTTTTCTTACAATAAAATATTCATCCCCTCGTTTATAATAAGGACAACTGATTCTAGCCCCTGACACCAATCTAGCATATTCATCTTCATCCATATTTACTTCACACATATATGCTTCATAATCTTCATCATAAGCATAATATTGACATTCTTCACATTGAGATACCATTTTCTTTTTCCTCTTTCTAATAAAAATTCTTCTTATCCTAATAATAATTCTACTGCTAATTGTTCTTTTAATCGTCCTGTTTTTACATCTTCTTCTAAGGTTAAACTATACTCTAACAGTCTTTTTAATTCCTCTGTTTGGAAACGATCCGCTTGACTCATATACTTTTGTACAGCAAACGGTGGTGCACCAATTGCAGAAACAATACTACTTTTTTCGTTTCCGTTTTGTTTCATCTCTTTTACAATCAAAAGAAAATGAAAATGTCGTTGAATCATATATAAGATTCCAAGTGGTCGCTCCTGCAACGAAATCAAATCATAATATAACTCCAAGGCTTGTTTTTTCTTTCCTTGTGCCATTACTTCTGTCATAGCAAAAATTTTCCCTGTAATCTGTTGAGAACAAATAGCCTCAATATCTTCTACGGTAATACTATCTCGTCCTAATGTATAACAAATTAGTTTTTCTAATTCACACTGTAATTTGCCCATATCTGTTCCCACTTGCTCTAACAAAAAAGAAGCTGTAGACTCTGTAATATTACGCCCCTCTTTTTTTAATAAAGAGCCTATCCATAACTTTAACTCCTTTTCTGTCATTCCATTCATTTCACAAATATATCCATGTTCTTTTACACTCTTAAACATACGACTTCGTTTATCAACTTCTGTTTCTAGAAACACAAGTACTGCGGTATCTGGAATTTCTGAAACATAATCTGCAAACTCGGTAGCATATTTAAACCAACCTGTATTTTCTAAAAGCAACAAATGATAATCAGCAAAAAATGGCATTGTATCAGCAAACTCTCTTACTTGTTTTTCTTCAATAGTTCTTCCAGAAAACTCTGCTAAATTCATAGTATCAGAACCATCTAAAACTGCCTCTTTTAATTTATTTCGATATAACTTCTTTAAATATTCTTCTGTTCCATACAATAAATAAACCCGTTTAAATTCTCTATTTTTAATATCTTCTTTTATCTTCTTCATATTTACTCCATTTTAATATTCTTGCTTAATTTCATTATACTTTTTCTTATAAAAAAAATCAATCTCAATCAAACATTCCACTTTACCTGTACATCGTTACTGTTCATACTATATCATTTACTGTAGGAAAGCCTCTCTTTTGGTAGATATTGTATAGAACTGTAAAGAGACGTCAGTCCCCCACGAGGTCTTTTCGAGCCTAGTACTGCTCCGTCTCATCTCCAATTATTATTAATCACAAAATATAAAACTCTTTACCTCCCACTCTGCTTTCTTCTTCCTAATATAGATTGCTCCTTGTAAATCTGTTCTCCATATTTGACTTTTAGCCTCCTCTAACACTTGCAAAACCTGTGCATGTGGATGTCCATAGCTATTTTGATATCCACAAGAAATAATCGAAACTTCTGGTTGAACTGCTCGAATAAATTCCTCTCCTGAAGATGTTTTTGAGCCATGATGTCCTACTTTTAGAATACAAAATTTCTCCTGTAATTGTTCTGCTTGCATTATTCCAATTCGTTCTATGATTTCTTGTTCTGCCTCAATTCCAGCATCTCCCATGAGCCAAACTATTAAATCATTCGTTTGTAACAAATATACTAACGATGTATCATTTTCGGACTTCTTTGCATGACTTGGCGATAAACATTCTAGCAAAATGCCATCCCCTTCATATAAAACTTTTCCTGCTTCCATATAAACTATTGTTACATTTTTTTCTTTTGCTAATGCTACTAAATCAAGATAATCTTTCGATGGTTCTAATACACTTGGCAATACAAGTACTTTTATACCTATTTTTCCTTCATAGTTTCGTTTAAAATGTGATTCTCCATCATATATTGGCATTTCTTCTAAAATTTCTTTTACACCGTTTACATGGTCACTATCCATATGAGATACGGATACCATATCTAATAAATAAATTCCCCTTTGTTTTAACATAGGACTTAGACGATATGTACCCACTTTAGATACATCACTACTACCACAATCAAATAATATTGTTTTTCCTGATGTTGTTTGTAAAAACATAGCATCTCCTTGTGATACATCTAAAAACACAAGTTCTGTTTCATAAGATTTAGGCAAAAACAAACAACTAATCGCCAATACCATTCCAATGCACAATAACTTACCATCTATTGTTTGTACTTGTTTTTCTTGAGAAAGAACATTCTTCTGCTCCAAATACCTATTATCCGAAAAAAATACTCTCCATATTATAAATACTAATATTCCATAGTATAGCACTATCTGCCATACTTCTGGTCTTCCAATAAGAACAAAGGAATATGGTAATCTTTGTGCCTGTTCTCCAATCCATTCATAAAAAGAAAGTAACAGATAGGTTCCTCCTACGGAAAGTTTTGCAAGGGAGGGCACAAATAGCCCAAGTAATACGGATACTACACCACCTCCTAGCAAAAAAGATACCAATGGCAATACAATCAAATTCAATAGAATACTATAAGCGGATAATTCATAGTAAAACCACAGAGAAATCGGTGTTGTTACTAATTGTATCATTCCACTAAATAACACAGAACTCCACCAAATAGATGTATTTTCTCCTTTTACTAATTTTTCTTCGATTGCTGATGCCATTGCTACCCCAAGTACAGCACCAAAAGATAATAAAAATCCCGCAGAAGTAATTTCCGTTGGTCTAATGGCTGTCACTAAAATAGCTGCCAAAGCAAGGGATGAAAGTAAATCATAACTACGTCGCAAAAGTTTTCCACCTAGTAATACAATACACATACATCCTGCTCGTAAAGAAGAAGTACTACTTCCTGTATAACAAATATAAAAAATTAAAAATCCAATGGTTACAAAAGAGGATATTTTTACAGAACTTCCTATGCTCCGCAACAAACGAAACAACCCCATACAAAGCATAGAAATATGTAAGCCAGAAATAGCAAGAATATGAGAAATTCCATTTTTTTGATATAATTCTTTGACTTGTACATCCAACAAGTCTTTATCTCCAAGTAACATTGCAGTAAGGACACCTGCTTTTTCTTTTGGATACAAAGAAAGCAAACTTTCTCTCATTTTTTGTTTTAATACAAACATTTGATGTCCTATTTTAGAATAATCTTCCTCTAAAATTTCTAACCGTAACGCTTTTACACTAGCATAAATTCCTTTTCCAGAATAATATTCAAATGCATCAAATTGTCCTTCGTTCGTTGCTTCTTGATATACAGAGAATTTTCCATATACTTTCACTTTATTTCCCACGCATATTTCTGGAATTACTTTCGTTCCCTCCTGTTCTACTATAATTTGACAACCTCCTGCCCTCTTACTTGTTTGCTCTTTATATCCTCTAACAGAGCATTGCTGTAAAACAAGTCGAATTTTATCCTCTTCGTAATATTTCTCCTCAATAACTCCCTCTACAAATACATAAGTTTCCCCTTGTATCTCTAAATTACTCCAAGGCTCTCTATTTTGAAAAATTCTATTTTTTATATCATCCATTCGCATAAAACCTAAAAAAAATACGATAGGAATAAAACATAAAAATAATGTCATTTGGGGATATCGTTTTATATTGATATAAAAATCTAACACGTTTGGATATTTTTTGAGTCCTATAACTAGAATAAAAATTAGAATCATATAGATAAGAAAAAAACTGATTTTTCCAAATGGCAGTTGCCACTTTGCTACCAATAATCCACAAAGCCATGCAACTGCCAATCCTAACATTGGTCGTTTTATCATACTTCCTTTTATTGTTCTCCTTCAATAATATCGAGATTTTGTTCAAAGTAAGAAGAAAAATCCAAATATTCATATGTCTTGCGTATCGTACCATCAATTAAAAATTGAACTTTATGTACATCTGAAAGTTTTGTTAAAGAATTTACAACAGAATATATTGCTACTTCTGGTGAAATTCCTTCTCTTATTTTCATAAATTCTTCACTAAAATCTACATAACAAATACCATCTTGAACATATATCTTATTTAACACAGTATCTTCTGGAATAACAGATTGCATACTAGAATTAAGAGGTCCTTTTAATAATTGATTTAAAATTAACCGTTCCGTAGATATTATGCCATTATACGTAACTTTTACATTAGATTCTACTAAAAAATCTCCTGTCTTATTTGCAAAATAAACAGATACCAATATTTCTTGAAAAAGTTCTGTATTTGCTCCAGTGCTTTCTGTAAAATCTTCTGATTTCATTAACCCTACTGGTTTTCCATTCGACAACATCAACGGCTGACTTCCTGTATAAAATTCAATCGAAGTTACTGTTTGAATCTGGCAAAGTGTTTTTACAATAGCTGCACGTCGTAATGTTTCTATAATACTATGATTGAAATTATAATCCGAAGCAAAATAAAGTGTTACTACACCTGTTTCTTTACTTAAAATAAATCCTTGAATTGGATTATTATCTGAAACCAAACTCTTTTCTTCTTTTGTCCAAAGTACCTCCTCTAATATTGTAAGTGCATCTGAAATTTGCTCCTCTACAACACCCCTTGCAAATACAAAAGCTTCACTAATTACTTTTGTTCGTTCCTCATTTAAATAATATAACTTTGTTGCATCTTTCGGAATTTCCACTGTAACTAATGGCACTTCCTCTTGTACTATGGTACACCCTGTAAAAAAAAGAAACCATAAAAAAACAAATATCTTCCCCCTGCTCTTTTGTATGTAATTTTCTCGTTTCCAAGTATCCATTCAATTTGTATATTCTGGTACAAAGCTGAGCGGAATCCGCACAACAAAAACCGAACCTTCTCCTTCTTTTCCCGAAACTTTTATATTTCCTTTATGCATTTTTACTGCACTTTTCGTAATAGCTAATCCCAGTCCTGTTCCTCCTGTTTGTCTAGACCTCGCTTTATCTACTCGATAAAAACGGTCAAAAATATACTTTCTTGCTTCTTCTGGAATTCCAATTCCTGTATCCTCTATCCGCACAGTAAAATATCTATGGTCAGCATTTAAAGTTACTTTTACCATACCGCCTTCTTTATTATATTTAATTGCATTCTCAATTAAATTAGTAAATACTAATGACATTTTTACTTCATCTACTTCTGCTAGTACATTTCGATAGCTTTCAAAAATCATTTCTACATTTCTATTTTTTGCAATTGGAAGAAGTCTCTTCATTACAATTTGCAACAATTCATTGATACTTACTTGTGCAATTTGCATTTCTCCTTCTT
>CALAEX010000123.1 GCA_937891165.1 uncultured Lachnospiraceae bacterium
TTTATGCTCTTGTCTTCCATATAAAAGAGGAGTGTTGCTGCCCGCTCTCCCCAGGAGAGTTTCTCCAGAGCCAGATAGAGCTCCTGATGCCTGAAATTTTTGTCGGGAAGAAAAGAGGAATCCGGGATATTTGTGTATTCCTGGGTATCCTTTTCCTGGACAATCTCCTCTCCCCTCCCGTTCTTCTTTATCCAATCGTACCAGCAGTTATATGCTATTCTGAAGAGCCAGGTGGAGAATCTGCTCCTTCCTTCAAATTTTTCAAATGAGAGGTATGCTTTAAGCAGGGCTTCCTGTGCAAGGTCATCGGCTGTAAATGAATCCCCTTTGCACAGGATTTGCAGGAACCGGCGTAACGGCTCCTGCTCCTGCAATACAAGTTCTATGAACCTCTCTTTGTCCATCAGCGGCTATTCAACCATATTGTCCTGTTTCTCAATCTCTTTGGTAAGATAGTATTTTCCAAAGAAGAAACTGCTTTATTTAATTGCAATACTTCTGACTGCACTTTAAGATAATTTACACAAACTACTAACGTCGTTACAATTGCTACTGTCAAGAATAACATAGAAAATGCATCAATTCCATGTCCAACTCTTGGTTTTCTTTCAATCTCTTGTTTTTCTACTCTCCGAGTCCGAGGTGTCTGCTCCTGCTCCCATTGTGGTTGTAACTTTCTAGCAGCAGACCCCACAGTATATCCTGATGAATAATTATATTTTCTTTGTTCCATAAAACAACCTCCCTGTCCTTTTACATTCCAGTAATACTAGCTACACTTCTAATATCTGCGTTCAAATATTCTAAGCTTCGCACTTTTAGACCTAGAATTAAACTCAAGTTCTTCTTTTCCAGGTAATATTGGTTTTTTCGTAATTACTTTTCCTTTGCTCTCTTTTCCACAGACACAAACTGGAAACTCTGGTGGACAAGTACAAGGATTCTCATTCTCTCTAAACTTTACCTTTACAATCCTGTCCTCTAAAGAATGAAATGTAATAATGCAAAGTCTTCCTCCTGGAGCTAGCAACTCTATCATCTCATCTAATGTATGTTCTAATACTTCTAATTCCCGATTTAATTCAATCCGAATAGCCTGAAATGTTTTTTTTGCAGGATGGCCTGTATTCATCCGTATTTTTGCCGGAATAGCCGCCTTAATTGCTTCTACCAATTCAAATGTTGTTTCAATTGGTTTTTCCTGCCGCATTCTGACAATATGTTTTGCAATATTCTTTGCAAACTGGTCTTCGCCATAATCTCGTATCATATGAAATAGCTCCATTTCACTGTAATTATTTACAATGTCTTTCGCTGTTTTCTCCATACGATTATCCATTCGCATATCCAACGGGGCATCTACTTTATATGTAAACCCACGGTCTGCTGTATCTAGTTGATAGGAAGAAACTCCTAAATCCAGCAGAATACCATTCACCTTCGTAATTCCCTGCTCCTTTAATACCGAAGCCATATTTTCATAATTACTTCGAACAATCGTTACAAAAGGAAATTGTTTTAAGCGTTCTGTTGCTGCTGCAATCGCATCTTCATCTTGGTCAATTCCAACAAATCTACCAGTTCCTTGCATACGCTCGCATACATACTTGGCATGTCCAGCACCACCCAATGTACCATCTACATAAATTCCTCCAGGTTGTACATTTAAACCATCTACTGTTTCCTCAAACAAAACCGAAATATGTTTGAATTCTTTTTGCCACTCCATGAAACTTCTTTGCCTTTCCTTTCTACGTTGTTCTCTCATCTAATTATTTAAATCTATTCTACTCTACTTTACTAAAAACTTCAATAGAGAATATCCGTTCTATCCTATGTAAAGTAGTTTTTTGGTTTTTCTTTTTTCTTATTCCAATCTTTTTTTATTCTATCTACTAAAAGTAAAACACCAAATAAGACTAAAACAAAAGAAATAATATGCTCTAAAGAAATCATTCCTCCTATTGTTTTTCTAGAATCCAAACGAATGAACTCTGTAAAAAATCTTACTCCACCATAAATAATTAAATAAATTGCAATAACAATACCATTCATTTGTTTTTTAAAAAATAAAATTATCAATATGATAAATAATACTAAAAATAAAATTAATTCATACAATGTAATTGGATGGACTTGTAAAAATCCCCCCTGCATCATTCCTATAGAAGACCTACTCATCATCATCGTATGAGTATCCACATCTTGAACATCTACTTGCATAGCTAAAATTCCATCCGAATATGTTCCAAGAACACTTCTTTCTAGAAATTGACCAACAACTCCTATCAATTGTCCAAATAAAATACCTGGTGCTACTGTATCACAAACTTTTAGCCAAGAATATTTTCTACTTTTACAATAAACAAAAGAAACAATTAACCCTGCAATCACTGCACCGCTAAACGACATACCAGTACTAATGTTAAATATATGCTCCATTCCACTAGAAAATAACTCCCAATGTGTAATAATATATCCAACTCTTGCTCCAATTACTCCAGAAATCACCAAATAAATTGCTAAATCAAGATAAATTTCTGGATTTTGTCCTGTTCTTTTTGCTAAACGCTCTGTTAAAAATAGTCCTACTAACAATGCAACTGCAATTAAAATACCTGATAGAGAAATATGAAATCCAAACACATCAAATCCCTCTATCAGATGTTCTATTGTAATACCAAGTCCTGGGAATTTTACTGGTCCATCTGCTGCTAAATACATCTTCAACTACATCCCCACTTCCTGTTTCATTGTTATAGTTCTTATACGTTAAAACGGAATAAAATAACATCTCCATCTTGAACTACATATTCTTTTCCTTCCGAACGTACAAGACCTTTTTCCTTTGCTGCATTAAAACTTCCACATTCTGTTAAATTTTCATAACTTACAATTTCCGCACGAATAAAGCCTCTCTCAAAATCACTATGAATTTTTCCTGCTGCTTGTGGTGCTTTTGTTCCTCTCGTAATCGTCCAAGCTTTTGTTTCCTTTGGTCCAGCAGTTAAATAACTAATTAAACCAAGCGTATGATAACTTGCACGAATTAACTTTTCCAAACCACCTTCTGTTAAACCAAGTTCCTCTAAAAATTCCTTCTTCTCCTCTTCGTCTAGCTCTGCAATTTCTTGTTCAATTTGTGCACTAATCACAAATACTTCCGAGCCTTCTTTTTCTGCAATTTCTTTTACTTCCTTTACAAAAGAATTACTTGCACCTTCATCTGCTAAATCCTCATCTTTTACATTTGCTGCATAAATTACTGGCTTTCCTGTTAAAAGATTATACTGAGCATAAAATTCTATTTCCTCTTCATCTTGCAATTCCAATGTTTTTGCCATATTTCCATCTTCTAAGTGCTTCATTAAACGCTCAATCAATGCTACTTCTTTTGCAAGTGTTTTATCATTTTTAGCACCACGAATTACTCTAGAATTTCTACGCTCTAATACTTCCATATCAGAAAAAATCAATTCCATATTGATAGTTTCAATATCTCTTGCAGGACTAACTGAACCATCTACATGAATAATATTGGAATCTTCAAAACAACGAACTACATGAACAATCGCATCTACTTCTCTAATATTAGCCAGAAACTGATTCCCAAGACCTTCTCCTTTCGAAGCTCCCTTTACTAAACCAGCAATATCTACAAATTCTACGACTGCTGGTACTACTTTTTCTGAATTATATAATTTTCCTAATACATCTAAACGTTCATCTGGCACTGGAACAATACCTACATTAGGGTCAATCGTACAAAATGGATAATTTGCTGATTCTGCCCCCGCTTTTGTTAAAGAATTAAATAATGTACTTTTACCAACATTTGGTAATCCCACGATTCCAAGTTTCATAGTTTGTTTTCCTTTCTTATTTACCCTTCGTTATCTTTAGACTCGACCACAATAAAAATTCCATTTGTAAACTCTATGGTTGCCTCGTCCTCTATAATTTCATTACTAATTCCTAATGTATCCTCTCGATAAAAGATACGATTTTTTACAGGATACTTTACCCCTGTTAATGTTACTTGTTCTACGGTCTGTGTTAGAGGAAGCAAGGAAAAAAAGTCTCCCTTTACTTCCTGCCTTTTTAACTGAAATGTCGCATTCTTTAAATAAAGCTTATTATACGCATCATATATTACTCCAAAAATCCCTTGTTGTAATAAACGCTGTAACAAAAAAATATTAGCTAGACTATGGTCTAATCTCGTTCCTGTTGCACCTAAAAAATGAATTTCTTCACACTGAAAACGAATCGCTGTTTCCACTGCTAATTCGGTATCTGTTTGGTCTTTTTCTGGTGGGTGACGTAAAATACTATTTTTCCTATAAAATTTCAACAATTCTTCAGAAACAGTATCAAAATCACCTACAATATAATCTGGTTGAATGTTAAGGTCATGCGTCAATTCTAATGCACCGTCTACAACAATAAGCAAAGCATAAGAATGTTCTTTTAAATGCTTGGAAAGAAAGCTAGGAGAAATAGTTCCTCCTGTAATAATACATCCTGTTTTCTTTGTCATACTGACACCTACTGCATAATATTTAAAAATTCAGAAATATTTTCTTTGATATCTCCTTTAAAAACAGCTGTTCCTGCAACAATAACATTCACACCAGCATCTAATACTTTTTGTACATTATTTTGATAAATGCCACCATCTGCCTCTAAATCACAGTTTGGATTTCTTTCCTCTATTAACTTTCTGATTTCTTTCATCTTATCTAATGTTTCTTCTATAAATTTTTGTCCTCCAAAGCCTGGTTGTACTGACATCACAAGTACCAAATCCACTTCTTCTATCCATGGCTCAATTTCAGCAACTGCTGTTTTTGGATTTAAAGAAATTCCTGCCTTACATCCCACTTCTTTAATTTTTTTCAACGTTGCTCCTACATCTTCACAAGCTTCTACATGAACTGTAATTAAGTCTGCTCCTGCTTCTTTAAAATCATCAATATAACGTACTGGTTCTTCAATCATCAAATGAACATCAAAAAATAAATCAGATACTTTTCGTAAACATTTTATAACAGGCATACCAAAAGAAATGCTTGGTACAAACATACCATCCATTACATCAATATGAACCCATTTCACTCCCTCTTGCTCTATCTGTGCTACTTGTTCTCCCAATTTTGTAAAATCTGCGGAAAGTATTGATGGTGATAAATTTAACATAACTCATTTTCCTCCTAATAAAGTAACATACTGTCTTATCTATTTGTATTTTTTCTTATTTTTTAAATCTCGATACAATAAAAGATAGCTCTCATATCGTCTTCTAGCAATATTCCCCTCTTTTACTGCTCGCTTAACTGCACACTCTGGTTCATTTTCATGAACACAACCACGAAAACGACACTGTTCTTCATAAAGTAAAAATTCTGGAAAATACTCTTTTAATTCCTCAGCTTCTATTTCTTCAATATCTAAAGAACTAAAACCTGGTGTATCTAAAATATAAGTATTTTCCTCTAACCATATAAACTCCGAATGTCTTGTCGTATGCTTTCCTCTTTTTATTTTTTCACTTACTGCGCCTGTTTCCATAATTACATCAGATTGTAATAAATTCACTAAAGTAGATTTTCCTACACCAGATGGTCCAGCTAATACTGTTGTTTTCCCTTTTAAAATAGACTCTAATTGCTTTATACCAACTTCTTTCCTTGCAGAAAGAAAATGTATTTCATAGCCAGAATTTTGATATCCTCTTGCTATTTTAACACAATCGGCTTCTGAAATTAAATCTATTTTATTAAAACAAATAATGACTGGAATATTTTGTTTTTTCATTAAAATAAGAAATCGGTCTAATAAATTCCAGTTTGGTTCGGGCTCTTTTGCTGCAAATACAATCACTGCTTGGTCTACATTAGCAACTGCTGGACGAATCAACTGACTCTTTCTTGGAAGCAGTTCTACAATTAACGCTTGCTTTTTTTCTTCATCCAACAGTTCTAATACTACATCATCACCTACGAAAGGCTTTATTTTTTGATTACGGAAAATGCCTTTTGCTTTACATTCTAATACTCCGACATTTTCCGTATATACTTCATAAACTCCTGCAATTCCTTTAATTATTTTTCCAATCACTAGTTTGTAAACTCCTGTACTTCTACCTTCCATTCTTTTTTAAATTCCAAATTTTCTCCTATATAAAGAGCTACGTTCGCTGTTCCTACGCTTAAATCAGGATAATCCTTTTGTGATAGCGTAAAGTAAAATGCATCGTCTGGATATTCCTCATAACTAAGTTCTCTATCTAACACCGTACCTACTTGGTCACCATTTTGAACAATTTCTATATAACAAAGTAAAGATTCTCCTGGTTGCATTGGTTTTTCCTCTCCAGCTGTCACAAGTGTTAAAGAATAATATACATTTGTTGGTTTTGGAGTCGGCGTTGGTGTTGGTGTAGATGTTGCCGTTGGTACTGGAGTTGCTGTAGGAGTTGGGGTTGCTATAGGGGTTGAAGTTGGTGTAAACATTCCTGTTGGAGTTGCTTCTGGTTCTAATGTTGGAGTTGGAATTAAAGTCGTTGTCGTTTCTGGTATAATAGTTGGAGTTAATTCTGGTGTTATTGTTACTTCTGGAACTTCTGTAGGAGTTGGGGTCGGCGTACCAATACTTACACTTACATTCACTGTTGTACCAGTTAAAACACTCGCTTTCTCTGCAATATCCTGACGCATAATATAGCCTGCTCCATAACGTGCAGAATGTTCCTCTTTTACTTCACCAAGTACAAGACCTAAATCTTCTAATAATATTTTTGCAGCTCTTGGAGTCTTTCCTATTAAATTTATCATTTCTACATAAGTCTGACTTCTTCCTGTACTTACTACAATTGTTACTTGCCCACCTTCAAATACTTTTTCTCCAACGGATGGCTCTGTACGAATAACATTACCACTTGGAATACTATTGCTAGATTCATACTTTGGAACAACCAAAAATCCTTTCGCATTTAATTGAACCGTCGCTTCCGATTGTGTTAATCCAGTTACCCAAGGTACTTCTAGTGGCTCTGGTCCTGCACTAATTGTCAATTTAATCGTTGCATTTGTTAAAACATCACTATCTGCTATTGGATATTGGTCAATAATTGTTCCAATTGGCTCAACACTATATTCTTCACTTTCCATAATAACTAAAAAGTCTGGAGAAGTCAGATATAATAACTGTTCTGCATCTTCAAAAGTATATCCAAATAAATTTGGCATACGAGTTGTTGTATTCACTGGAGCTTGTGTTGGGGTTAACGTTGGTGCTACGGTTGCTGTTGGAGTTGGGGGTGGGGTTACTTGTTCTTTTGGGTCAAATAACTCCATAATTCCAAAAAACTTTGCCGCTAAATAAATAATACCAATCGTAAGACCAATCGCTAATGCAATACTTCCGATAATAATAATTCTTTCCCAATTAGAATTGATACTATCTAACTCTTCTTCTTCCTCTTTTAATACTTGGCTTTTTCCTTGTTGATGATTATCATAATGTGTGACTGGAGACTTTGCAGCAGTAGTTCTGATTTCTTCTACTTCATTTTCTGTAAACATCCTTGTCGGATTATCTGGAACATACCCACTCGCAGGAATTTTTACAAAATCTCCTTCTGGATTTGTAATCGAGCGTTTTAAATCTACAATCAACTCTGCCGCAGACAAATAACGATTCTCCTGTCGTTTTTGCATACATTTTTGAACAATCCTGTCCAAACTAGATTGTACCTCTGGTACTAATTCTCTTACTGGCTGTGCCTCACTCTGAAGATGTTGTACTGCTACAGACACATTATTTTCTCCTGCGAAAGGAAGCTTTCCTGTCAACATTTCATATAAAGTGACACCAAGAGAATAGATATCACTCTTTTCATCACAATAGCCACCTCTTGCCTGTTCCGGAGAAAGATAGTGTACCGAACCGACAGCGTTCTGAGAATATGTATTGTTAGACACTGCCTTTGCAATACCAAAATCCGCTACTTTTACTTTACCTTCTCTAGAAATCATAATATTCTGTGGCTTAATATCCCTATGAATAATATGATTATTGTGAGCAGCTTCTAAGCCTTGTGCAATTTGTATCGCAATACCAACTGCTTCTTTAATATCCAGCCGCCCCTTTTTTTCAATAAATCGTTTTAACGTAATTCCTTCTATGAGCTCCATAACAATATAATGAAGCCCATTATCTTCTCCAACATCATAAACACTTACAATATTTGGATGAGAAAGTCCCGCTACTGATTGAGCTTCTCCACGAAACTTCGTAATAAATGTTTTGTCATCTGAATGCTCTTGCTTTAATATTTTAATCGCTACATAGCGATTCAGACGGTGACATTTCGCTTTATAAACATCTGCCATGCCACCAGAACCTATCTTCTCAATGATTTCATATCTATCACTGATATACATACCAGACTTTACCATAATTGCCTCCATTAAATCTGTGTTTGTGTACTATATTTATATATGAATAAGGATAACTGAAATATTATCCTTTCCACCATTTTCATTGGCTATTGCTACAAGCTGCTTTGCCTTTTCCTTCACATTTCCATCTGAATTTAACACAATATCTCGAATTGTATTATCTTCTACCATATTAGTTAACCCGTCAGAACAAAGAACCACATAAGAAATTCCTTCTAACTCTACTTCAAAAAAATCAGGAAGTACTTGTTCTGTTGCTCCAATAGCCCGAGTAATGACATTTTTCTGCGGATGATATTTGGCATCCTTTCTATCTAACTCACCCCTTAAAATCTTTTCCTCTACTAAAGAATGGTCTTGTGTAATCTGCCGAATCTGACCTGTTTCCCTTATAATATATAGACGACTATCTCCTATATTAACAACAAATAATCTCTTGTCTGTTATCGTTCCAGCCACAAGCGTTGTTCCCATTCCTTCATACTCTGATTGTGCTGCTGCCTCTCTTAATAATAACTCATTCGCTTGCCGTACTGCACCTTCCATAGAACCAATAATCGTTCTTGCTTTTTGTTCTCGAATTTCTTTTTCAAACACAGTTACACTAAAACGAGAAGCAAAGTCTCCTGCTTTATGACCTCCCATTCCATCTGCAACTATATAAAGATTTGGTAATAAACCTATGGTATTATCATTACAGTATATATAATCCTGATTTACCTCTCGACGGATACCAACATCTGTAATCCCATATGATTCCATAGCCTTCCTCCTCCCTGCCGTGCCTTGTTTGCTTTATGCCTCTATTATAATACCTTCTACTAACATCCAAAACTCATTTTAACACAAATTGTCCTCAAATATTCTCACATTATAACATAACAACTAAAAAAGAACAAGTTTATCCTTGTTCTTTTTTACAATAGATTATTTTATCTTATAATGACGATATTTCTCCAAAGCATCTAAAATAGCTACACAATTTTCAATAGAAGTTTCATAATTTAATTCCACATTCAAAGATAATCCTCCTTGTGGCAAATACAAGGATTCCACACATTCTCCCACATGGTCGAAAATCTCAGAACGGGTTGCAAATGGGAACATTTGTCTATCCAAATCCAAGTTAATCGGAATAATCTGTTCTTTACGGCAAACACGAACCAGATTGTCTAAACCGTTAGCACGAAATTGTGGGTTAATCATATCAACACCACATTCCACCAAATCTGGCATAATTTCATGGATACATCCATCGGTATGCATATAAATCAGTGTGTCAGGATGCTTCTTCTTAATCATTCCATATAATTCTTTATAACATGGTTTTAAATATTTTCTCCAACGCTTCGCACCAACCGCAAGACCTTTCTGCATTCCTAAATCATCGCCAAACGTAGCTAAACCATTAAATTTATCAATAATTGCCTCTATCTGATACTTATTATAAGTGAAAACTTTACGAATTAAAGTTGCAATTTCTTCATCCTCTTCTGCAAACATAATCATAGCATTTTCAAATCCACAAAGGTCTAATAATCGCAAATACATAAATCCATGTGGCAATCTTCCATCCCGATTCTTTGGAATTTCCAATGTCAAAACATCTTCTATTTCCTTTACAGGATGTTCTGTCACAATCGCTTCCATTCCTTCATCCACATTAGACCAAACACAACCCCATTCATCGATATGCTGTCCTTTACGATATGTACCACTAGCAATGGTGGATGGATCACTATAATCAACGGAATATCCTTTTGAGAAAAACTGAGGATACTCTTTTACAAGACGTTCTGCCTCTTTTCCATGGTGAATCCACATAGCTGGTAAAAAACCTACCGTCGTTGGAATCACCGAAGGGGATTCCATTTTAATTGCCTTCATAAAATCAATATCGCCAAACATCGCTATTCTCCTAATTTTAAATTTTGTTACTATTCACATTTATTATTTACTGTAGCAAAAACCTCTCTCTTGGTAAATACTACTTTACATATGTGTCAATTTTTGAATTGTACTCATCTACTATTTTTCCAACCAAACGAATACGTTCAATATCCCCTGTAGATGAAATTTCATCGGATATACCAAGAATCAGATTCGGTGCAAATAATTCTAAAATCTCGTGTACACATGCAACCAATGTTTCTTCAGAAAATTCCTTGTCAAAATAAATGGCAGGAATACCATCCAATAAAAACATATCTCCTAAATATTTTTTTACATCCTTTAAATCCACATCACCTTGTGGTTTTGGTGTAATTGCTTCAATACCATCTAAACCTGTTTCTTGATAATATTTCATCAAACTAGCATTATCTCCATCAAAATGTGCTGTGATAAATTTTCCTGCTTTATGTAAGCGTTCACAACGCATTTGATATTCTAGAAGCACATATTTTTCAAATAATTCTGGAGAAAGTGTTCCTGCATGTACATTATCACCAAAATTGATGATATCGATTGGAGAATCATTAATCACATCAATCAAGCGGAAATGACATTCTCTCAATGCCTCAAAATATTCTTCTACCGTTTCAGGATAATCGTACAGTGCATAAACACCTTCCTCTACACCCATCAAATCAATATATAAACGCTGTATCGAAACTCGTGGAATAAATACGCATGGTGCACCAAGCTCTCCCCATTCTGCCTTAGTACGGTCAAAATGTTCCTGTGAAAAACGCCAATCGGTATGTTGTTCAATATAAGTAAATACTTTCAAATCTTCTTCATTACAAACCCACCATTTTTTCGTGCGTTTCGCCCAGCTAGATTCCACTACTTCTAATTCTTGTGTCACCGTTCCAATTGGAGTATCCATTCTTTCATAGAATATATTATCTTTCCACTCATAATGATGTTGAATCGTTTCATCGTATACGGGATAAAAACAACCATTATATTCATAAATACGAGCAGAACAACCAAGTTCTTTATAGATATCAACTTTACTCATACCTTTATAAATTCCTGGTAATTCTCCATTTTCAAACATCTTATCTGCAATCCAACAATCGATACGAGGTTGCCAAATAACTTTTCCGTTTGCTCTTTTAAAACAAACATCCGAATGCAATTTTGCAAAATTTTTTTCCATTTATCCACTTCCTATTTCATAAATACTGCCCCAAAATATGTAACAGTATTTTGTCCATTGATATAGTTCATATCTACTAATGAAGCAAGTAAAGACACATTAATTCCATAAGCTTCTAAAGAACGTATCGCTCGTTTGGGATTTCTACAAGGGATTCCTTGCCTTTTTCCACAAACCTCACACAGATGACAACCTCCTGCACCAAGATGTAGTACATTATCCATTCCTAATTCATCTGTAAAATTCCACAACTCCTGCACCAATTCATTATGAAAATCCATTGCCTCCATCATTCCTTCAAAATCATAGCTATCTTCTAGCAGTGATATCGTTTGATAAACCATCACATATTGATACTCTTTTATTTCTTTCATCAAATCGTAGATATCACCTGCATCGGGAGGACATGTATAGTTTTTTCCATAATTTCCACAAGCATTAGATTCGCATAAAGTTCGAAACGATGCATCCAACGGAATTTCTTCTACCTTTATAAATTCTGCTTCATATGCTCCATAATAGAATGCTTTTTTACGTAATTGCTCCATTATATCATTTAATTTACCATTTCCAATTGTCATAATTTCCATATTCTCTCCAAATATCTATCATCATTTCGTAACGTGACAAAGGAAGTCCTGTATAGGCACAGTTAGAAGTACAGAAAATATAGCCTTGTTTTTGTTCCATTCCCTGTTTTAAAGAACGAAGAACATCAGCACGACACTCCTCATCTGTTCCCGTTTGTAATAAACCACAATTCACATTTCCAGCCAAAGCAATAGTTGGACCAACAATTTTTCTTACCTCTGGAATGGAAACTCCGCCCTGTGGGTCTAGGGAATGAATCGCATCTGGTTTACAGTCCGCAATTTGCTTCAAAATTGGCATTACATTTCCATCGGTATGTTTTATAGTATAGTATCCCATGCTTCGATAACCATCAATTGCACCTTTTAAATAAGGAACAATCAATTCATCAAAAGAATCCTGACTAAAAAATGGATTTACATTAAAACAATAATCAGAACAAAGGGCAAAACCATCTAATAAATGACCTTTTGCATCTAACTTTTCGGCAAATGCTAACGAATTTTCCATTCGTTTCTTAGATTGAGCATTTAATTTTTCTGGTTCTTCATACATCTGAATTGAAAAATCCATCATTGTCTTTCCATCTGGAATAGACCACGTTGGGTCACCATGCATCATAATAAAATATTCATCCCCTGTTTTTTCACGAATTAACTCCAAAAGTATTTGAGTTTCTTCGACTCCCCATGGATTTGGGTGTATAAAAATCGCACTGTGACCATAGCGTTTTGCAGTATCAATATAAAGCTGTGCCATTTCATTTCTATGTAGCTTTCTTTCGATATGACTCATTTGATTCCACTGCTCATAATGTCTATGTGCTGGGTGTATTTTCCCAAAAGCTTCCATCGTTAAGAAAAATACTAATTCAAATGTTGGCACTTGTCCACCAATTGGTTCACATTTCAATGTTTTTATAAAACGCTCTCTGTTTGTCATAAAATAACATTCCTTCTATATATTTTTCTTGAAAAAAAGCATTCGTTGCTAAATCAAAACTTTGACTCATTTGTAAGATTTCTTTTTGTTTTTCTAGCAATTCCCGGTTGCATAATAATAATTCTGCACCTGCTAAAGCAGAATTTCCACAAACCTTAATTTTCTTTACATCCATTTGCGGCAAAAGACCAATTTTGATAGCATTTGCTAAATTAATTTTACTGCCAAAACCACCTGCTATTAAAAGTTCGTCTAATTCTTCTATTTTAATTCCTTCTTGATGTAATACCGCTTCTATCCCTGCACAAATAGCACTTTTAGCTAACTGAATTTTTCGTATATCTTCTTGTGTTATTTTTACATTTCCAGCAAGAACAATTTCTTCTTCTTCCAAATAACCTGTTTCGTCCATTTTTTCACTTTGCAATAGACAAGCAACTGCATCAATTACTCCACTACCACAAATTCCAATTGGTTCTTGATTGCCAATTACCTGTACATGAAACGTCTCTTCTTCCAAACATACTTTAGAAATTGCACCTGTACTAGCCGTCATCCCCATCGTAAGACCAGTTCCTTCAAAAGCAGGACCTGCTGCCGTAGAACAACATAACAGTTTTTCTCCTGTCCATAATGCAACTTCTCCATTTGTTCCAATATCTACAAGAAGTCGTTTCTTTTTATCTCTACAAATGTCGGTATGTAAAAGAGCCATTGTAATATCCGCACCTACAAATGCGGAAATACAATATGGCAAATATACTTTTGCCGTTGGACAACCCAATGTTAAATCTACCCATTCCCCTGCTAACCAGTCGGCTTGAAATGGAGCAAAAGAAAAGGATTTTGGATTTTTCTTCATCAAAAGATATAACATCACGGTATTACCAGTAACAACCAATGTATCAACTTCTTCTACATAATGTCCATAGGTCTGACAAACTTGTTCTAGCAAATCTGCAATACCACTTTGTACCGATTTGGCAAGTTGCTCTTCTTTTCCGTTCAAACTATGTTCTATTCTAGAAATAACATCTGCACCAAATGCTACTTGTGGATTAATCGCACCTGCTTGTCCTATTAAACCATGTTTATCATGTAAACTAAGCGCCAATGTAGTAGTTCCAATATCTACTGCTACACCTAATTTTTGAAACATTGGTTTTGCATCTTCCATAACAAATGGTTGTATTATCTCTTTCTCTAATAAAACATCTATCGTATCTTCTTGAATCAATGAAATATTACATGAACCTAGCACTTTTGTTTGACAAGCCAAACGAATTCCACTCTCTAACTCTTCTTTCGTAAGATAATTTCGTTCCTGTTCCTTTGGTTCACTCAACATACCTTGTGCATATACTTTACACTTTCCACAACGACCATGTCCTGCACATGGCATACGAAAGTCTTTCATTTCCTGTAAAATTTCAGATAGGTACACACCTAGATTGACACTTTGTTCCATTCCATTGACACAAATCACTACTTGTTTATTTTCCATAAAAATCCTTTACTGCATCAAAAAAAGCATCTATATTTTCCCATGGAGACATTGGTGGAATATCACATCCAGAAGAAATCACAAAATTAGAATATTTACTGCATTTCTTTAAAAGTTCTACTGTTTCTTTACGAATACTTTCTGGAATTCCATGACAAAACTGACCTGCTGGGTCTATGTTTCCCATCACTACAATGTCGTTTGGTACACGTTGCAACATTTCTTCCATATTAATAGAATTTCCAAAATGATAAGCATCTGCACCAATCGTAAGAATTGAATCTAGCATCATCATCGTGTTATCTCCACAATTATGATAAATCACCGCAAAGGTTTCTTCTTGTAAAGCCTCTACAATTCTTTTTACAAATGGAGCAGAAAACTCTGCTTCCATATCAGGAGAAAGAAGTCCTGCTAATGGTTCAGCAATCATGATTCCATTCGCACCTGCTTTTTTATAAGCCTTTCCATAGGCAATCAAAAATTCTGTTACTTTATCTAATAATGCTAATACCATTTCTGGTTCATCATAGCATAAATACATGATTTCTGTCACATCTAAAAGTCTTCCTGCCAAAGAATATGGTCCTATCATACCTGCAAAAAGCGGTCGGTCTAAAATGAGTTCGGATGCTTTACGCACTGCATCTATGTAAATTCCTGTTCTTCCTGTTCCTATCGCTGGAATTTCTAAAGCTTCCACTTCTTCTACTTCTGTAATAATATTCCCCTTTACAGTTGGAACTTCGGATTCTGAAAAAATAATCTGAGAACCAAAACATTCTGCTTCTACAGATAAATCCATTAAACTAATAGCAGCCACAGAATCTACTCTATCTGCTACTAATTTCATTCCTTTTGCTAAATTGTCACTCGAAGAAATTAAATCTTTCACTGTTTTTTCCATTAACTGTGTTGTTGGAAAAAATAAAATGGGAAACGCTTTTTTGATAGACGATATTCTTACCTCTTCTATCCACTGTTTCATATTTCTTTGCATCATATCACCTCAAAATCAAGCGGACATTCGGTTAAATTAAGGCCTGACATAATTCTACTGCTGCATCAGCAGCACTCGCAGCATCGGAAGTAAACTTATCTGCTCCAATCTGCTGACAAAAAGCATCTGTTACTGGTGCTCCGCCTACCATAATCTTTACTTTATCACGAATACCTGCTTCTTCTGCTGCTTTTACTACTTCACCCATCACAGGCATTGTTGTTGTTAAAAGTGCAGAACAACAAATAATCTGGCAGTTTTCCTGAATGGCTGTATTGATATAAGTTTCAGGAGCTACATCTGTTCCAAGGTCAATTACTTCTAAACCTTTTCCCTCCATCATCATTTTCACTAAATTCTTTCCAATATCATGTAAATCACCACGCACTGTACCAATACAAACTTTACCTTTAAATTCTTGTTCCCCTTCTTCTAAGAATGGTTTTAATACCGAAATACCCATATTCATAGCTCTTGCTGCCACTAAAACTTCTGGTACATACACTTCATTGTTTTTGAACTTTTCACCTACGATATCCATACCAGCTAATAAACCTTTTTCTAAAATTTCTTTTGCTGGAATCTGTTCCGCAAGTGCTGTTTTTACCAACTCTTTTACTATTTTTGCTTTTCCTTTTTGTAAATTTTCAGAAATTTCTAACAAAATACTCATATGGTTAAATCCTCCATTTATTCTATATTTGATTGTGATTTCATTTTATCATATTTTTATCTTTTTTCTAGTAGTAAGATAGATATATTCAAAA
>CALAEX010000124.1 GCA_937891165.1 uncultured Lachnospiraceae bacterium
GACTTTTTATTATTTTGCAACAGCCCCAGTAATAATGCTTATGTTATTTTTACAGTTAGCATTGACATCTGAGCGTGGATTAGGTATGATAGAAGGCGAGAAATTTATTTGGAATGGAGATACGAATGAGTCGGAGAAATGTGCTTGGAAATCAAATAGAAGAAAGTAAAACAATGTGGATTGTATTGGCAGGAATTTTAGTCAGTGTATTACAATTTATCATATATTATTTTACAGGAGAAGGTTTTCTCGGTATATTGTTTGCTGGAATAAGTGTATTAGCAGGAGGAATGTTTGTTCATTTTATTATGGAAGAACAAGAGGAATTATTTTCATATTTGTTAATTCCATGTGTTTTTTCTGGAATGATAGGACTAGTGATTCCACATTTATCAGGAGATTTTTTACCAGAAAGTAAAACAATGTTTATTTTTTCTATTAGTTCTTGGGGGATTGTTGTAGTATATGCTATTGTATATACATTGTTAAATGGTATCACAGAGATGAAATCATTTACTGTGTTTCATAAAAGAGCAATGATTTTCTTTTATTTGATTTATTTTTGTGTATTATGTTATATTATATTTTTTCAAACAGAGAGTGTAGCAGAAGGAAAATTTCAATTAATTCCATTAGATACATTTGCTACTTATATTGAACAATGGATAAAGGGAAAGGATGTCGTTGATAATTGCCTATTATTTTTACAAAATAGTTTTTTGCTTTTTATTCCTTTTGGATTTTTAGTTGGTATGCTTGGTAAAGATTTATCTGTGGTAATTCGTTTTATTATTATTATTTTATTTCCTGTAGTATTAGAAATTGTAAGATTTTTTGTAAGTAATGGTGCTGGAGATATAGATAATATCATCTTTGGTTTTTTAGGTGCTTTACTTGGAATGTTTGGATTTTTAGGATTTAATGAATTATTTTGTTATTTTGTTGGAAAGAATTATGATGGTAGTGATATTAATCGAGACTATTATGGCAGAAAAATTTAAGGAAATGTTATTATAGTTGAAAGTCTTGTTTTTTTGATATCTGGTAGTGTGTCCTAAACGATATCAAAAAAACAAGACTTTTATTTAGTTTAAGTTAATCCTCGGAAACCACGACCGATAATTTCACTTGTATTTGTAATTAAAATAAAAGCAGATGGTTGTTCTTTATGAATGAATTGTCGAAGTTGAACAGCTTGTGAACGATTCATAACGGTAAGAATAACCTTTTTATTTTGACCTGAGAAAGCACCTTTTGCATCACATACGGTAGCACTACGTTTTAATTCATGTACAATGTACTTATTAATAGGTTCAGCATTATCACAGATGACAGTAAAGTATTTACAAAGATTCATACTCTCAATTGCCATATCTACAATCGTTGATTTTAAAATTAAACCTAAAAATGATAATAAACCAGTTTGCATACCAAAGGTTGGAAATGCTAATAAAGTAAGAATCAAGTCAGAAATCAACAAGGCTTGTCCGATATCAAAAGAGGAATATTTTTTCAAAATCATAGCTACAATATCTGTTCCTCCTGTAGAACCACCACTATTAAATAAAATAGCAGCACCAATGGCAGGAAATCCGACAGCAAAAGCAAGTTCTAGCATCGGTTGGTTTGTAAATGGTTCTGTCATAGGATAAATGATTTCCAAAAGTTGTAGCGAACCAGAAAGTAAAAAACTTCCATATACCGTTTTTAAACCAAAGTCTTTGCCAATCACAAGAAGTCCAATGACAAGAAGCACAGTGTTTACGATAGTTACAATAGTAGCAGAACTTAATAATCCGTTTGTTAAATTGCTTACAATCATGGCAAGTGCTGTGACTCCACCAATGGCAAAGTTGTTAGGAAATTTAAAAAAATAAACTCCAATGACAACACATAATACACCAATGGTTAATAGTGAGTATTCTTTTAGTGTTTGTTTCATAAGTACCTCCCCCGTCTTTTTAAAAAATGTTATATTTTTTTTAATTATATCTTTGTTATTTTACACTTTCAATAGTATTTTTTGAAAAAGTGTGATAAAATAGAGTAACAGCTAGAAAGTCGATGGATTTTTTGGCTTATCCTGAGAATTCAGGAACAAAAATAAAGATAGGAGATGCGACCAATGAGAGTTATTGAAACAAAAAGCTATGCAGAGTTAAGCAGAAAGGCAGCGAATTTAATTTCTGCCCAGGTACTTTCCAAACCAGATTCCGTATTAGGACTTGCTACAGGTTCTACACCAATTGGTACTTACAAGCAGTTAATCGAATGGTATGAAAAGGGTGATTTGGATTTCTCTGAAGTAAAGTCTATTAACTTAGACGAGTATGTAGGATTGACAGGTGACCATGACCAGAGCTATCGTTATTTCATGAACACAAATTTATTCAACCATGTAAACATTGATAAGACAAAGACAAATGTTCCAAGTGGTGTAGCTGAAGATTTAGAAGCAGAATGCAAGAGATACGATGCTTTGATTGACGAAATGGGTGGTATTGATTTACAGTTACTTGGTATCGGTCATAATGGACATATCGGTTTCAATGAACCAGCAGATTCTTTCGTAGCACCTACTCATGTAGTAGAATTAGGTGAAACTACAATCAACGCAAACGCTAGATTTTTCAGCAGTGCAGATGAAGTTCCAAAGATGGCTGTAACTATGGGTATTAAGGCTATTATGCAGGCAAAGAAAGTTCTTTTAATTGCAAATGGACCAGATAAGAAAGCTATTGTAGAAAAGGCATTATATGGACCAGTAACACCAGAAGTACCAGCATCTATTTTACAGCTTCACCCAGACCTTACTGTAGTATATTGTTTTGAGTAATAAATCATTTTGTTGTGATTTATGAGTATATAGTGAATAAACAAAGAGGTTTTATGTTAAAATAGTTTTTAGCTATAGATATATAGTAAATCAGTAACAAGATATTTGCAGTAAAGGAAAAATTTAGAAAGGAAAAGCTACTTAACCTTGTAAGTAAAATTACAACAAAGGTGTTTTTAGTTTTTCAGTAGCAGGTAAGAATATGCTAGTAGTGAATGGATTGGTCTTTTACGAAGGCAGTTTCCAGAAAAAAGACATTCGTATTAAGGATGGGAAATTTGTAGAGATTTCTGAAAATTTAACGAAAGAAGCTTCCGAGGAAGTTTTAAATGCAGATGGAAAATATATTTTACCTGGACTTGTAGATGTGCATAGTCATGGTAGAGTAGGAGAAGATTATAGTTTTGCTACACTAGAAGGCTTACAGAAGATGAGTGATTCTTATGCTTCTTGTGGTGTAACTACGATTATTGGAACAACAATGACAAATGACCCAGCTGCTATAGAGAAATCTATGGAATGTATGGAAGAATTTTGTAGTGGAACATACAGTGGTGCAAAGTTACTTGGTATCAATATGGAAGGACCTTTCCTTGGAAAAGATAAGAAAGGTGCTCATGATGAACAGTACTTAGAGTGTCCAAATGTTGCTTGGTTTGATAAGATGCAAAAGGCGAGTGGTAACAAAGTATGTATTATTACCGTTGACCCTCGTTTAGAAGGAACAGATGCATTTATTGAAAAGTGTCGTAAAGAAGGCGTTTTCGTATCTTTAGGTCATACCTCTTGTGATTACGAAAGAGCAATCGAAGCTGCAAAAGTAGGAGCAGACCATGTGACACACTTATTTAATGCAATGAATCCAATTCATCATAGAAAACCAGGATTAATTGGTGCAGCTATGGATACTGGTATGTTTGTAGAATTGATTTGTGATGGTATTCATCTTCACCCATCGATTATTAGAATGATGTTTGCAATGCATCCAGACCAGATGCTTTTAATTTCTGACTCGATGCAGGCAGCAGGCCTTCCAGATGGTGAATATGAGCTTGGTGGTCTTCCTGTATTTGTAAAGAATGGAAAGGCAACTCAAGAAGATGGTACAATTGCAGGCTCTACAACGAATGTATTTGATGCTATGGTAAATGTCATTCAGTTTGGTGTTCCAGCAGAGCAGGCAGTGAATAGTGCTAGTTATCTTCCAGCAAAGTCGGTTGGCTTAGAAGGAGTAACAGGTAGTATTCAGGCAGAACGTAGTGCAGATTTTCTTGTTGTAGATAAGGATTGGAAATTGGAACAGGTTTATATTGATGGAACACTGTTTTAAGGAAAAGATGCATAACTCCAAGAAAAATTTTACATAGTTACTTTAAGGTTATTATGTGAAAGGATGTTAAAAAAGGAGCAATCGGTATATTTACCAATTGTTCCTTTTTGTTTTATAAACAGGAAAAAGAGAGGAATTTGTATGAAGTATAAAGCAGTCATTTTTGATATGGACGGTGTTATTTTTGATTCAGAACGCCTAGTATTAGAATGTTGGAAAGAAATAGCGAAGAGAGAAAACATAGAAGATATGGAAGAAGTCTTTCGTAGATGTATTGGTACAAATACACAGAAAACAAAAGAAATTTTGTTTGAACATTATGGACAAGAGTTTGCCTATGATAATTTTCGTAACGAAGCTTCTAAGTTGTTTCATTCTCGGTATGATAATGGAAGATTGCCAATGAAAAAAGGAATAAAAGAATTGCTTCTTTATTTAAAGGAGCAAGGGATTCGTATAGGACTTGCTTCTTCTACGAGATATAAAGTGGTTCATCAAGAATTGCAAGATGCAGGGATTTTGTCTTATTTTCAAAGTTTGACTTGTGGAGATATGGTAAAACAAAGTAAACCAGAGCCAGAAATTTTTCTAAAAGCATGTGAAAGTCTTTCGGTAGATGCCAAAGAAGCAATTGCAATTGAAGATTCTTTTAATGGAATTCGAGCAGCACATAGGGCAGGAATGTTGGCAGTGATGGTACCCGATATGGTTGCACCAAATGAAGAAATGAGAGAATTAGCAGGAAAGATTTTTAAGGATTTATTGGAAGTCAAAGACTGGATGCAACGAGAAATTATAAATACTGCCGTTGGGCAGTCAGGAAATAGATAAAAGCCTTGTTTTATTTGATATCTGGAAAGGACCGTTAAGAAATGGCAGTCCTTGGTGAGGTTTTTTCGAGCCTAGTACTGTTCCGTTTCGCTACAACAAGAGCGTGTCCGAAAAGATATCAAATAAAACAAGAGTTTTGCTTCGTATTTATTTTAGTCATATGAATAACGAAGAAAACTATTCTGGATAGACAAGACGTTCTTCAGAAATGTTTTCAAGTACTTCGCATAAGAACTTGTTTGCCAAATAATTTGCCATTGGTAAATTCATATCTAAATAATTGCCACAAGCAATGGCAGCAGCTCCCGGAACTTCATCTTTAAAGTCACGAATATAAGTAAATAATTCTTTCATCAAAGGAATAATATCTTTCGATTCATAATCTCCAGCAAGTAATAAATAACAACCTGTACGACAACCCATTGGACCAAAGTATACTACTTTTGAGCCATAGTCTTTATGATTGCGTAAAAAGGTAGCGGCTAAATGTTCTATAGTGTGAAGCTCCGCAGTATTCATCACAGGTTCAAAGTTTGGTCTGGTCATACGGATGTCAAAGGTAGTAATTGTTTCTTCACCCACTTTGTCTTTTCTAGATACATAAATTCCCGGAAGTAATGTTAAATGATTGATTGTAAAACTTGCAATAGGTTTCATAAAAATCTCCTTTATAAAATTTTAATGTTTGTTCGATGTCTAACGCATTGTTTCCTATTTCATATATTTGAAGTGAGAACCTTATTTTGAGTAATTAAATTAAGGAAATATTGTGTAGGTTCTGTGAGTGGGAAATTGGCATCATAGGCAGCTACGAGTTTTCTAGATGGAATCATTTCCTTTATTTTAACAACATAAAGATTTTCTTGTACTTGCGGACGCAGACAAAAATCTGGAATAAAAGTAATTCCAAGTCCAATAGAAGCAAGGTCAACTAATAAATCGTTGCTACTTAATTCAATCGCAGGTGCTAAGTCGATAGAATGGCGTAAAAATTGTTCATGCAAAAAGTTACTTGTAGTAGAGCCTTTATCCAACATAAGGATAGGAAGATTGGAAATTTCTTTTAGAGTAAGTTCCTTACCTTGATAAGGATAAGCAGTTTTATCTGCAACAAAAATATCGTGAAATTCCATAATAGGAACAATTTGCAACGTATTATTTAATGCAGGATTTGGAGAATTCGTAATAATAAGGTCTGCTTGATTTCCATCTAAATAGTTTGGACATTGTTGAGAAGAAGCATTCATTACCTTGATATGAACATCTGGATAATGTTTGTGAAATTCATTCAAAAAAGGAACTAAAAAATAACGACAAATCGTATCCGTAGAAGAAATCCGAAGTTGTACACCACCCGTTTTTTTACCAGATACTAGTTGACTTTCTCCTTTAATGATTAGATTGATAGCAGGTTCGACATGTTTAAACAAAATTTCCCCTTCTTTTGTTAAAGTCACTTTTTTGGTACTGCGGGTAAATAATGTTTGACCAAGGCGACGTTCTAAAACTTTAATGGACTGACTAACTGCAGATTGAGAAATAAACAGTTCTTGTGCGGCATCGGAAAAGCTAAGTGATTTTGCAACATGATAAAATACTTTATAAAGTTCATAGTTGATATCCAAAATAATACAGCCTCCTTTTAAGTTTAAGTTAAAATGAAGTTTTTTATAAAATCTGTTATTATGATATCACATTAGAAAAAATAATAAAAGCATTAACTTATATTAATTTCCATAATAGTTATTTTTGTGATACAATGAAATAAGAATCAATATATTCTAAGGAGGAGTAACCATGGCGAATGTAAGACGAGTTTATGCAGAGAAAAAACCTGCATATGCTGTTAAGGCAGAAGAACTCATGAATGAAATTAAGGAGTATTTAAATATACAGACGGTAGCTAGCGTTCGTGTGTTAGTGCGTTATGATGTGGAAAATGTAAGTGAAGAAACTTATAACAAAGCATTAGTTACTGTATTTTCAGAACCACCAGTAGATTATGTATATGAAGAAACTTTTCCAATGAATGCAGAGGATAAAGTATTTTCTGTAGAATATCTTCCAGGACAGTTTGACCAGAGAGCAGATTCTGCAGAGCAGTGTGTAAAATTATTAAATGAAAGTGAAGAACCTGTAATTCGTAGTGCAACTACTTATGTATTAAGTGGTAATGTTTCCGCAGAAGAAGTAACTCAGATTAAAAATTATTGTATCAATCCTGTGGATTCTAGAGCAGCATCGGAAGAAAAGCCGGAAACATTAAAGACTATTTTTGATGAGCCGGCAGATGTCATCATTTATAATGGTTTTAAGGATATGAGTGAGTCCGATTTAAAGAGTTTATATGATTCTTTAGGTCTTGCGATGACATTCAAAGATTTCCTACATATTCAAAATTATTTTAAGAACGAAGAACAGCGTGACCCATCGGTAACAGAAATTCGTGTATTAGATACGTATTGGTCTGACCATTGTCGTCATACAACTTTCTCTACTGAATTGACAGAAGTTACATTTGAAGAAGGAGATTATAAAGCTCCAATTGAGGCTTCTTATCAAAATTATGTAAAGAGCCGTGAAGTAATGTATGCAGGTAGAGATGACAAGTTTGTTTGTTTAATGGATTTAGCTATATTTGCGATGAAACAACTTAGAGCAAATGGAAAACTAGAAGATATGGAAGTATCTGATGAAATCAATGCTTGTTCCATTATTGTTCCAGTAGAAATTGATGGTGTGACAGAAGAATGGTTAGTATTCTTTAAAAATGAAACACACAATCACCCAACAGAAATTGAACCATTTGGTGGTGCAGCTACTTGTCTTGGCGGTGCAATTCGTGACCCATTGTCAGGTCGTGGTTATGTATATCAGGCAATGCGTGTAACAGGTGCGGCTGACCCTACGGTAGCTATTAAAGATACATTAGCTGGTAAACTTCCTCAGAGAAAAATCGTGACAGGTGCAGCAAATGGTTACAGTTCTTATGGTAATCAGATTGGTTTAGCAACTGGTTTAGTAGATGAAATTTATCATCCAAATTATGTGGCAAAGAGAATGGAAATTGGTGCAGTTATGGGTGCTGCTCCAAGAAAAAATGTCATTCGTGAAAATTCTGACCCAGGCGATATCATTATTTTAATGGGTGGTCGTACGGGGCGTGATGGTTGTGGTGGCGCAACCGGTTCTTCGAAAGCACATACTACCGAATCGATTAGTACTTGTGGTGCAGAAGTACAAAAGGGAAATGCTCCTACGGAACGTAAATTACAAAGATTATTCCGTAGAGAAGAAGTAACAAAGTTAATTAAAAAGTGTAATGACTTTGGTGCAGGTGGTGTTTCTGTTGCGATTGGTGAATTAGCAGATGGCTTGAGAGTAGACCTTGATAAAGTGCCAAAGAAATATGCAGGTCTTGATGGTACAGAACTTGC
>CALAEX010000125.1 GCA_937891165.1 uncultured Lachnospiraceae bacterium
TCTGCTAATACATCCTCTACATGATTTTGCACCGCACGACGAATTGGTCTAGCCCCATATTTATCATCAAAACCTTTTTCTAAAATAAAATCTGTCACCGATTCTTGTAAAATAAGTTTGATATTTAATTGTTCTTTGCAACGCCCTACAACTAGTTCTAATTGCATCTTCGCAATTTGACGCAATGTTTCTTTTGTCAAGGAATGGAACACAATCGTTTCATCAATACGATTTAAAAATTCTGGTTTAAAAGAACGTTTCACTTCTTCCATTACACTATTACTCATCTTTTCATAATCCGCTTGTTCGTCATTTCGTGTTGTAAAACCTAATTTTTTTGGTGTTACAATCGAACTTGCACCGACATTTGATGTCATAATAATAATCGTATTTTTAAAGTTTACTTTCCGTCCTTGAGAATCTGTAATATGCCCATCTTCTAATACTTGCAAAAGAATATTGAACACATCAGGATGTGCTTTTTCCAATTCATCAAACAAAATCACAGAATATGGCTTACGTCTTACTTGTTCTGATAACTGACCACCTTCTTCATGACCAACATATCCTGGTGGTGAACCAATAATTTTAGATACACTATGTTTTTCCATATACTCTGACATATCTACACGAATCATTGCATTTTCATCACCAAACATTGCCTCTGCTAATGCCTTAGACAATTCTGTTTTACCAACACCAGTTGGTCCAAGAAATAGAAAAGAACCAATTGGGCGATTTGGGTCTTTTAATCCAACTCTTGCCCTGCGAATTGCTTTCACGATAGATAACACCGCATCATCTTGTCCTATCACTCGCTTCTTTAATGTTTCTGGAAGTTTTTGCAGTTTCTCGCTTTCCGCTTCTTGTAATTTTGCTAATGGAATTCCCGTCCAAGAAGAAACTACAGCTGCAATTTCTTCTTCTGAAAGCACCGCAATTTCTTGTTGTTGTTCTTCCTGTTTTTTTCTAAAACGAAGCAACCTTTTTTCTAATTTCTTTTGTTCTGTTGCTAATTCTTTTGCCGTTTCTAATGCTCCCTCTATTAAAGCAACTTCTTTTGCCTTCTCCCATTCTTCTACTTCTTTTTCCAAAACTCTTTGCTTTTCTGGAATCGTATAAGAATCCAAATGCAATCTAGAAGCTGCCTCATCCATCGCATCTATTGCTTTATCTGGCAAAAAACGGTCATTTACATAACGGCTTGTAAAAGAAACAGCTGCAGTTAATGCTTCCTCAGAAATATTTATTTTATGATGACGTTCATAATTACCCTTTAGTCCTCGTAAAATCTCAATTGCTTCTTCTTCTGTTGGTTCTTCCACTACAACTGGTTGAAAACGACGCTCTAATGCAGCATCTTTTTCAATATGCTTACGATATTCCTCTCTTGTTGTAGCACCAATGACTTGCAACTCGCCTCTTGCTAATGCTGGTTTTAAAATATTAGAAGCATCCATTGCTCCTTCTGCACCACCTGCACCAATCAATGTATGAAGCTCATCAATAAATAAAATTACATTTTTTGCAAAAATAACTTCTGCAATTACTTTTTTAATTCTTTCTTCAAATTCTCCACGATATTTAGAACCTGCTACCATCGCAGATAAATCCAAAGATAAAATTCGTTTTCCTTGCATCAATTCTGGTACGTCACCTATTGCAAGACGAGTAGCTAACCCTTCTACAACTGCAGTTTTTCCTACTCCTGGCTCACCAATCAAACAAGGATTATTCTTTGTTCTTCTACATAAAATTTGAATCAGACGCTCCATTTCTTTGGTACGTCCTACCACTGGGTCTAACTTATGTTCTTCTGCACTTAATGTCAAATCTCTGCTATACTGGTCTAACATTGGAGTAGAAGACTTTGTCTTCCCTTTTCCCCTGCTCATAGCAAATTCCATCTTAGCATTTCCCATATCTCCACCCATCAGTAAAATAACATCTTTAAAGATTTTATACACATTAATCTCCATCGTATTTAAAAGCCGAATTGCTACGCATTCTTTTTCTTTTAATAAGGAAATTAAAATATGCTCTGTACCTGCTAGACTTTCTCCATAAGCATTTGCTTCATTTATACTATTTTCAAGTACTTTTCTTGCTA
>CALAEX010000126.1 GCA_937891165.1 uncultured Lachnospiraceae bacterium
AAAACTAGGTAGTGCATAAGATTTACTAGGTTTGCATAAGAAAATCAGAGCGGAAGGACAGATTTGCGTAGAATTATTAATAGACCGAAAAGGTATATAAAAGCAGAAGCTGTTTCTAATTGTGGTTTAAATAAAGAAGAGATTATAAACAGATGCCTTAAAAATAGTTCAGATGGAGAACAAAAAGAAAGAATACATAGAATTATTAATCAGTTATTTTTGGATTTAAATAATTTAAGCGGAAAGAATCCAAAAGAATTTATGCAATATCTTCTTACAAAGATGCAATATAGAGATTGTTTAATAGAATATGCAAATTTTCTTAATGTAGATTCTAAAACATTTACAAATGAATTTGATGCACTTATGGAAGAAGCAAAGAAGTTTGAAACAATGTTAGAGTGGGATAATTATGTAGAAGAATATGCAAAAGAACTTATGACATCTATGGAAGAAAGTAAGAGAACAGGAGTACATCTTAGTACATTTCATAGTGCAAAAGGACTAGAATGGGATAATGTTATAATTATATCAGCAAATGAAGGAATTACTCCATTAAAAAGAAAAGATGTCATTGAAAATCCAGAAGAGGAACGAAGGTTATTTTATGTAGCAGTGACAAGAGCAAAAGAAGAATTATGTATTTTGTATTCTAAAGAAAAGAATGGAGTCGTAGCATCAAGGTATATTTTTGAATTGTATGACAAAGTTATTACCTAGATGAAAAAGAAAGAAGTTAGAATAAAGATTACTTAAGACATTAGGAGAAATCTTGATGTCTTTTTTGATGGAAACAACTCATTGCCTGTATGTATTTTTATACTCAAACTTGTGAAAGGAGATATAAAAATGAATAAAAATCAGGAAAAAGAGTTGTATGAAAAATTAAAAGAAATTATTTCAAAAGAGCATGAAATCAAGGAAATCAAAGGAATTACAGTTAGAGGTGCTTATTATTTAGAAACAGGAGTTATTTGTATCAGAGAAGAGGAGGAATATTTGCAGAAAATAAAAACATTGTTGCATGAATATGCTCATGCACTGGATTTTTCTATATATCCTGAATTAGAGATAAGTAGAAATCGACGAGAGTTAGTTGCAGAATCTGTGGCATTTGTAGTTAGCTTAAGGTTAGGATTAGATACTAGTACATCGACTATTAAATAACTACCATATATAATTGCTTATTTTTCAATAGAATAAAGGGAAAATATCAAATATAGATATAACAGTTATTTAATTTATGATATACTAGTAAGTATAGCATTAGTTACATTCAAAGCTGGTTATATGATAAAAGTGAATTAGAACTAATTGCAGGTAATGTACAAAAAATAGTAGAAATTATAATAAAACGTTTCGAGGAATATTCAGATAGTATTGTTTTTATTTGTAAAGAAGATTGATAAAAAAGTTTTCAAATGATAAAAAATAGTGTATAATAAAAAAGGAATAAAAATGGCAAAAGAAAAGTATAAATTTTTGAATTGTCTATTTTATTTGTATTAAGAAAACTAGAAGTGAAGGGAGATAAGTCATGAGAAAATATGAAAATCTGTCTTATTTACAGGAAAACAGATTAAAGCAGAGAGCATATTACATTCCAGAAAATGAAGGTGCTATGTTATCCTTGAATGGTATTTGGGATTTTGCTTTTTATGAGAATGATTTTGATGAGGAATGTGTTGCTTCTGGAAAGATTGATGTGCCATCTTGCTGGCAGTGCAGAGGTTACGAAAAGCCATATTATACGAATGTAATTTATCCAATTCCAGTAGACCCTCCATATGTACCAACGAAAAATCCTATGGGTGTATATAGCAGAGAGTTTGAAATTAAGGATGCAACGAAAAAACAGTATATTGTTTTTGAAGGTGTAGCTACTTGTTTGGAATTATTTATCAATGATACATTTGCAGGTTATTCACAGGGCAGTAGATTACAAGCAGAGTTTGATATTACAGACTATGTAAAAGAAGGAACAAATACAATTACAGCTAAAGTTCGTAAGTGGTGTTCTGGTAGTTATTTAGAAGACCAAGATTGTTTTAGATACAATGGTATTTTCCGTGATGTATATGTGCTTTCTAGACCAGAAGGTCATATTAAAGATATTGATGTTTCTACGGAAGGCAACAGAATCAATGTTGTTTTAGAAGGCAGTGCAGAAGTTAGTTTATATGACAAAGATGGTGTATTGTTAGAAACAAAATCTGCGGATGGAACTACATATTTTGAGGTAGAAAATCCAACGTTATGGAATGCAGAAAAACCATATTTATATTCTCTTGTATTTACTTATCAAGAAGAAGTGATTCGTCAGAGTGTTGGTTTTGTGACCTATGGAGTGAATGAGCGAGGTGCTTTTACTGTAAATGGTGTAGAAGTAAAGTTAAAGGGTATTAACCATCATGATACTCATCCTGAAAATGGATATACGATGACGGATGAAGAGTTGATTTTAGACTTAGAACGTATGAAACAGTTAAATATTAACTGTGTTAGAACTTCTCATTATCCTCCAACACCAAAGTTCTTAGAATTCTGTAATCAGATGGGCTTTTATGTAATGTTGGAAACGGATATTGAAATTCATGGCTTTGGTAATCGTACCGCAGGTGGAACAGGATATGATGTGATTGATAATCCGGAATGGATAGGAAATCAGCCAGAGTGGAAACCAGCGTATATGGAACGTATGGAACGTGCGTATGAAAGAGATAAAAATCAACCATGTATTTTCTCTTGGTCTACAGGAAATGAAAGTGGACATTGTAAGCACAACTACGATATGATTCTTTGGTTAAGAGAAAAGGATAAACGTAGATTGATTCATTGTGAGGATGCATCTAGAGCATCTCAGGGTGATGGAAGACATAACGATGCTTCTTTCTATGATAGACCAGATATGCATTCTGTTATGTATCCTTGGTATGGCTATTTGGAAGATTATGCATTAGATGAGAAAATGTATCTTCCATTGTTCCTTTGTGAGTACAGCCATGCGATGGGTAATGGACCTGGAGATGTCAAGGATTATTGGGATGTCATATATCAATATCCAAAGATAATTGGTGGTTGTATTTGGGAATGGGCAGACCATACGTTTATTGAAGATGGTGTTCCAAAGTACGGCGGAGATTTTGGCGAATGGACAAGTGATGCTAATTTCTGTTCGGATGGTTTAGTAACTCATGATAGACAATTTAAAGCAGGTTCTTTGAATGCAAAGTATGTATATCAGTATGCAAAGTTTGAATTAAAAGAAGATAAAATAGAAGTAACAAATTTATATGATTTTACTAATTTAAACGAGTATGTACTTACTGTGGAAGTGAATGTAGATGGTGAAGTAACACAGAAGAACGAATATCGTCTTGATTTAAATCCAAAGGAAAGTACTATGGTTGCAATACAACTTCCAGAAGCTTGTACTCTTGGAGCTTATGCTGTATGTAAGTTGTTTGATGAGACAGGTTATGAAGTTGCTATGACAGAACTTGCACTTCCAGTAGCTGTAAAAGAAGCAAAGAAGTATACAGAGTTTGATGCTGTTGTTATTGAAGAAAATAAGCATGACTTTACAGTAAAGACAGGAGAAGTTTGTTATATTATTTCTAAAGATACTGGAGAACTTACTAAGATTCAGAAAAATGAAAAAGATTTATTGTTACAGCCAATGAAATTAACTACCTGGCGTGCTCCAATTGATAATGAACGTAATATAAAATACAAATGGATGTATTCTAACAATTGGGAAGCTGAAAATTTGGATAGAACATTCAATCTTTTAAAAGAAATCAATCGTCAGGATAATGTAATATCAGTTCGTGGTAGTATTGCAGGTGTTGGAAGAATGCCATTCCTTCAGTATGTAATAGATTTTGCATTTTATAATGAAGGTGTAATGGAAGTAAAACTTTCTGCTAAGATAAGAGAAAATTGTGTTTGGTTGCCAAGAGTTGGTTTTGAATTTGGTTTCTTGAAAGAGGCAGAAGCATTCCGTTATTATGGTAGAGGTCCAGTAGAAAATTACTGCGATATGACATTACAGACAACAACCAACTGGTTTGAAAGTAGTGCACAGGCAGAATATGTTCCATATATTATGCCACAAGAGCATGGTAATCATACCGGTTGTAAACAGTTAGAACTACAGAATGCAGTAACTTTTGTAGCAGAAAAAGAATTTGATATCAATGTATCAGAATATAGCACAAAGGCATTGGCAGATGCTATGCATATTGATGAATTAAAGAAAGATGATATGGTTCATGTTCGTATTGATTATAAGAACTGTGGTGTAGGTTCAGCTTCTTGTGGTACACAGTTACGCCAGAAGTATAGAGTTTCTGAAAAAGAAATTGAATTTTCCTTTGCTGTGATTGGTTAAAAATTTTGTTAATCTTCAATAAGTGTTTTAGATTTTAAGGAAGCCAATCTTGGTAATATCTGTTAGAACACGCTTTCGCTCGGGACGAGACGGAGCAGTATTAGGCTCAAAAAGACCCAGCCGTCTCTTTATGGTTCTACACAGATACTACCAAGAGTTGGCTTTTTTGAAATTCTATAAGCTTTTATTATAATATGCATTTGATAATTTTTTCAAAAGTCTTATGGAAGTTGTCAACTTTGTCAGTTGTTTCTTAAAAAATAATATGGTATTTTTTGTTATATGGAGAAAAAATAAGGAGAAGAAGATGAATGCGAAAGAATTTGGGAATTTACTGAAAAAAAAGAGAATGAGGCAAAACATTAAACAAGAACAATTAGCAGAAGGAATATGTACGATTGCAACTATCAGTGAGATAGAACAAGGAGAGGTAGTATTAGAAAAGAGTATTCGAGACCGGTTATTAGAACGACTTGGTGAGAATTCGTATGATTATGAAAATTATGTGACAGCGAAAGAGTATGAGAAATGGAAAGCAGAAT
>CALAEX010000127.1 GCA_937891165.1 uncultured Lachnospiraceae bacterium
TGATACCAAGGAGCATTTTCTCTCGACTGTGTAGACCATTTGCGTACTTTATCTGTGGCTTCTTTATCATCTGTCAACAACATTCCACCACCCGAAGTAGTAATAATCTTATTCCCATTAAAACTAATCGCATTGTAGGTACCAAACGTACCTGTTTGTACTCCTTTATAAGTAGCACCCAAAGACTCTGCTGCATCCTCAATTAACACAGCATGATATTTTTTACAAATAGCCTGAATTTCTTCTAACTTGGCTGGTGTTCCATATAAATTTGCTACAATCACTGCTTTGGTATTTGGATATAATTCAAACGCTTTTTCCAATGCAACAGGGTCCATGTTCCAAGTGTCATATTCACTATCAATAAACACAGGAATTCCTTTTTCATACACCACAGGATTTACCGTAGCATCAAACGTCATATCAGAACAAAATACCGTATCTCCTGGTTCAATTCCTACAAGCTTTACTGCCATATGTAATGCTGCCGTTCCCGCAGATAATGCCACCGCGTACTGACACCCTACCTTTTCACAAATCCCTTTTTCTAACTCATTCAAGTTTGCACCAACGGTAGAAACCCAATTTGTTTCAAAAGCTTCTTGCACATATTTTTGTTCCTCTCCATGTATCGTAGGAGAAGCCAACCAAATTTTTTGTTTTAATTTTCTTTGTTCCATTTTTACTTCTCTTTTCTTTTATTATTCTTCTCCAAATTCATACCATGGTCGAAAATTGTTTTTCCAAATCCATCCATCTTTATAATTTCCTGTCCATATGTATGTAATAGAATATTCTGTAGGCAAAGTAGCTTTTGCTACACGATATCTTCCAGTATTCCAATCAGTTAACTCCTTAGACTGAAATAAAAATCCTATATTACTCCAAAACCAGTTATTTTCTAATCGATTTTTTGGCAAACTTTGAATCTGTGTTGTATTCATCTGAAACTGTACATAAGTATCATTATTTATAAATCCATACCATTCTTCTGCAATCCAATATAACTCTCCCTCATACTGATACACATACATTCCGTAATAAGGCTGATATACACGAAGTACTCCTTCTTCTATAACTTTTTCCAAATCTGTTCCTACTACATTTAATGGCACAAATTCTTCTGGATTTACAAAAGATATTTCTCCATTAGCATAATAAACTCCCATACGATAGGCTTCTCTTTTTCCAACAGGTCGCAATAATATTTCATATACTTTATTTTTCAAATCTAATTTTCTTGATGATATACTTGCAGTAAATCCTGATTTGGTATAATCATACTCACAAAGAAAATAATCATTAACATCTTTTCTTGAACTGTACTGCATCTTTGGATAATATCCTTTTCCAGTTTCTATATCATATAAAATTAATTCAAATGCTTCTTCTGTCGTATCTTGTTTTAATTCAAATGCAAATCCAGATAGTATGATTTTTCCTTTTTGTTCCTTGATATTATCCACTTGATATACCCAAGAAAAATTATCTGCAATTACATTAAAACGCTTATCTAATTTATCTTTTATCAAATAATATCCCATTACACTAACTGACATCGCAATAAGAAAGAACATCCATTGATATAACTTTTTTTGCTTAACTTTTTGCAAAAAACTTTCTTTATTTTTCATTTATTCTCCTAAACTTCTACTTCCTTTTTAATTGCTTTCTTTGTCTTTTATGAATACAACTCATCTAATTTTACTTTCTTTTTTAAAAAGCTTCTTTCAGCCCTTTCACAGTTTCGATTATTTAACAACTCTCAGCACAACGAAATCTTTCGATTTTTCTTTATCTATGGCACATTCGTGTCAAAGACGGGTGGCACTGTACCCAAAGAACCAATGCCTTACTGGTTCTCTTGTAATGTTACCATTACATCTATGTGTTAACGGAACGCTTTCCGTAAACCCACCTAAGTCCAATACTGAAGAAAATTCTTCCCAATATTCTTTGCGGTATTGTATGCGGTATTTCCTTTATGTCCATTTGGACAGATAAACAACTTCCCTCCTAAATAGCTTTGACTTGCGGTGTGTCCTTCGTTATATCTTTTAATTTTAGCTCCACATTCACTGCAAGTATCAGAGGTATGGTAGGGACGAATCGAAGTGACTACGATTCCTTGTTGAAATGCTTTATACTTCAATTTTTTAATAATCGACCTGCCAAGCCAGCGGTAACTATCTGTCGTTAAGTATCGTTTATCAATAAAGTTAATTGGTATTTCATAATTGAGCACTACAATCACTTTCACGCCTTGTTGCATACAATAGTTCAAAATTTGACGGCTTATCGTTTGTGCATAGTACCGATTAATTTCTCTTAGCTTTTCATATAATGTTGCATTTTCCATAGGATAGAAACTTGTATTAGAAGATTCTACAAAAGATTCTTGTGTCTCCTTTGTATCTAGTTCTTCTTTTTTCTTTTTCAGACCACGACTTTCTTCGCTTCGTTTAATTTGCTCTAAAATTCGTTTTCTTTGCCCTTCTCGTTGTTTTCCTCCTTGAAATAACTGCTTGGATAGTACTTCTCCTTCTTTCGAGAAGACTACTGCTGCTGCCATAACATCATAATCTGGAAAGGATACGGCACAAATCTTCTCTCCTTGTTCCATTCGTTCTTTTACGGTGCGAATATCTGTTACTTCAAACGAAAGTGGTACATTCAGCCATGCTTGTTTCTTTCTTAGCACAAGAAATGGAGATAAAGGTGTTGCTTCTTTCGGAAATCTTCTTCCAAAGAACGGATAGGTTACCCATCTCCAACTCTCTCCTGTAAATACTTTTAGTTTAATCGAAGTATCCGTAAAGTTTTGGTACATTCCTTTATACAAGGTCAACGGACAAGTAGAACAAATAGCTTCTAAGTCAAGTTCTGCTTCTACCTCACTCCACTGTATATGCAAAGTAGATTTTCGCATAAGTGCAATCGCTGCATTAATCGCCGAACGTCTGAAATATAATGGAATCTTCGGAAAATTGACCAAAGGATACGAAACCGCAACCCCGTTTGCTTTCATTTCTTTTGTTCCAATACATTTTTCTTCCAATGCACGAAGCAATAGAAAATCTGATTGTTGCAATAGTTCTTCTTCTTTCATTAAAACTTGAAAAAAATGAGCTACTACTTTTGTATAGAGTTCTTTCGTCTGTTCTAACCAAGTAAAATGTCTATCATACAATCGCACACGGTATGTTAAGATACAATGTCCTGTTTTTTCCTTCTTTTCCTGTTTCATACTTTCCTCTATCCCTCCAAAAACGTTACATTTTATTATAAAATGTAACATTTTTAAAAAAACCGCTAAATAAGCGGGTTTGCGGGCTGTTTTTTACTCTAAAATCGTGGAAAATGACTGAAATTTGTGATTTATTACTATTGACAGAATGCCTAGAATATGCTTATAATAAGGGCTGAACGAAAAATGTTACATTTTATAATAAAATGTAACATTTTTTTATGTCTAAAGATACCTTTGTATTCTTTGTATATTTATTGTCTTTTATTATTTTGAGCCTTAAAAATAGGATATTTTCCTGTAAAACAAAAAAGTGGAGTTTTCACTCCACTTTTCCAAACGCAGCTAATGGTGCTACTCGCAACACCACAACTCCATCTAATTCTTCTTTTTTTACAGCACCTATGCTAGCTTGTCTACTATCCAAACTAACAGCACGATTATCTCCTAATACGAAATATTCGTCTTTCCCTAATGTTATTTCTTCTCCTGCGATTCCTGCCATATCTATTGGTGTTTTTCCATACGTTTCTTGCAATATCGTTCCATCAACATAAATTTGATTTCCCACAATTTGTATTGTTTCTTCTGGTAAACCAATAATTCTCTTTACATAAGTTCTTTTTGTTGTACCATCTTCTTTTGTAAAGACTACAATATCAAACCGTTCTGGTCCATCAAAATAACGACTCACTTTCTCAATTAAGATATGTTCCTCGTCAAATAATGTATTTTCCATCGATGTGCCATCTACAGCCACTTTTTCCATCAAAAAGTTTGGTGCAAGAAATAGAACAAACACAACAATAAATAGGTAGATACCATATTCTAACAGGACAGCTTTTTTATTATGCATTCTGTTCTTCTTCATCACCAATGATTTTTACTTTACCTTCATAAACTTCTTCTACAGCAATGGATAAAGATTTTCCACATGGAATCTTATCGCAAAGAGGCTGTGCTCCATTGATAAGCTGTCTTGCTCTTTTTGCTGTTGCTAATACAACAGAATATCTACTGTTTACTACTGGTGGTTCACCTTCTTCTACGTCGCTATTTAACGCCTGAATTAATTCTGCATAAGATGGATGTAACATATTCTTCACCTTTCCTTCCTACATTTTACTCAATATTTTGTATCTGTTCTCTAATCTTTTCAATTTCTGTTTTTAAGTCAATCGCAAGATTAGATACATCGATATCATTTGCTTTAGATAAAGTAGTATTAGCTTCTCGATTCATTTCTTGTGCAATAAAATCAAGCTTTCTACCAATATTTTCTTTCGCTTCTAATGTCTTTTTCATATTATCAACATGTGCCCTGAGTCGCACTGTTTCTTCGTCTACACAAATTTTATCTGCAAAAATTGTAATTTCTGTTGCTAATACCATTTGGTCAACATTCGTAGCTCCTAACAATTCTGCTACTTTTGTCATAAGCTTCTCTCGATATTCTGCTACAATTTGTGGAGAACGTTCTTCTATCTTTTCTACCATACTAAGAATTGCTTGCAGTTTTTGCAAAATATCTTCTTTTAAATGATTTCCTTCTGCAATTCTAGTTTCCACAAATTTCTCACAACAACCTCTCACAGCAGCTTCTACATCATTCCAAATATCTTCTTCATTCTGTGCTTGTTCTTCTAGCACAAGCACTTCTGGATACTTTGAAAGAGTTGACACTCTAATATCATACTCCAAACCAAAAGTTTCACTCATTTTTTTCAAATAACTTAGATATTCTGCGGCAATTGTTTCATTATAACGAACACTTGCTTTTCCTTCTGATTCGTCTTCATAAGTAATAAAAACATCTACCTTGCCTCGACTGATATACTGTTTTAAAATGGTACGAATTGCCGTTTCAAACATATTCAGTTTTTTTGGCATACGGATAGAAATCTCATTATAACGATGATTAACTGATTTCATTTCTACCGTAATTTTTCTTTGAGCACTGGAAAATTCATATCTTCCAAAGCCTGTCATGCTTTTTATCATTGGGTAACCTCTCATTCCTTTTCTATAATCACTCAAAAGAAACCGAATAATTACTATAATCTAATTTATTATAGATGATTTTTCTCTATCCGTCAATTAAATTTCAAAGAAAAAAATAAGCTCGCCCATAAAATACAAAAAATTTATATTCTATGGACGAACCAATTTTTTTATTTATCGAGACACAATTAATGTATCGTAACCCATTCGGCGTAATTGTTGTTCTAGCTCCGCCGCGTCTTCTAAATCATCACTTTCCCCAACTTTTACTGCATACAGGCCATTACTCATTTCAATTGCTACTTGATAGCCCATGTTTCGCAGTTGGGTAGCCATTCGTTCTGCATTTTCTGCATTTCTAAATAATCCTGTTTGTACACGATAAATTTCATCCAAATCTTCTACATCTTCTAAAATCAGTTCTCCTGTTTGCAATAATGTTCCAATAATACCATCTGCAATGGCTTGTGCCGTATCTGCAAATCTAGCATCTAAAAGAGCATTATCTGTATCCGTATTGATAAATCCTGCTTCTACTAAAACAGCTGGCATATCACTTCTACGAAGAATTGCTAAATTTTGTCGTATACTTGTTCCAAGATTTGGATAACCTACTTCTGCCATTTCCCTGTTGATATTATCTGCCATCAAGGAGTTAATGCCACCCTCTTCATAAATAAGAGATTGTACTCCCGAATAAGTATTTGGCTCTGGACTAGAATTTCGATGAATGGAAACTAAAAAATCTCCATCCAAAGCATTTGCAGACCTTGCCTTTTCTACTGGTGATTGATATACATCATCCACTCTTGTATATCCTACCTCAACACCACTATCTGTTAGTATTTCTCCAATGGCTAATGCTAACTCTAAGTTATCATCCTTTTCTCGTCTTCCATTGTAGACCGCACCATTATCATATCCTCCATGTCCGGCATCTATTATAACTTTTGGCATAAAAGTCCTCCAGTATCTACTCTATCCTAACATATGCAAAAAGGATACTTTTGGTACCTGTCTATTTATTAATTCATATAAATTAAGTGATCTTGTGGTTTTTTGGTCAATTCAATTTTCTTTAAATAAAGCACTGGACCTTCGCCTTCATATTCTTTATAATATTCACATTTAATCTGTGCAGTTACTTTAACCCACTCTCGCATTTTAAAGTAATTTGCCTGCTCTCCTTTACAAAGGAAACCAATAAAAGTAATATCATCTGCACAACAAGTCATTGCGAAACGTCCTGGTACAAAAGTTCCTTTTGGAAGTTCTTTACCACGATACACCATTGCTGTGAATTCTACTGTCTTTCCTTCATACTTTTTAGGCTCATCTAAAGCATCTAAATAAAAAATACCATAGTCATCATCTTCAATCGAAATGACAGATGCTTCCATATCATAAGGAAGTTCTATTTCATCCTCAATGCCATCTTCTCCATCTACAGATTCAAATACGATTTGTGCTCTACGATTTAACGCTTTAATGGACTTACGAAATGTATTTTTCTTTGTATTTGCACTGCAACGATTAAAAATAACTAATTCTGTAGAAGCAATTTGCTCCATCATCATCTGACGCATATTGCTCATATAGGTTTCAAATGTAGTGGCATCTACCGTCGTAATCATTTGTGCCAATTCCCAACCCTTTGGAAAACCATTTTCTAAAAATTTAGATACGCTCCAAGTACCATTAAATTCAATGACTACTTTTTCTGGTTTATATGTCTTTTTTAACTCCATAAGAAATCTTGGATTGAAATCTTCTTCTTCCTCTACAGAAATAATAGACACATTTTTTCCTGCTAGTAATACTTCATCATATTCTTCTTCGCCTTCTTCGCAAAGAACTAATAATGTTTTTTCTCCATCTAAAAATTCACTATCTTCTAATGTATCTTTTAAAAATGTCGTTTTTCCACTATCTAAAAAACCTGTAATTAAGTAAATAGGTACCATATCCATCTATTCTTTCCTTCCTTGTCTCTATTTAACAAGAAAAAGCTTGTGCTAACGCATCTTCCTTCAAATCTGTACCAATCACACAAAGTCTTCCTGTATAATCTGCCATACCTTCTCTTACTTCATATTCACCAGGAACTAAATCAAAATAAATCCAGTGACCATCTATTCCTGCAACCATACCTTTTGCACGTAAAATTGTACCAAATTCATTTGTTTCTGCTAATTTTACAAGCACTGCTTCAATTTCTTCCTTTGTATACTTATGAGGAGTTTCCTTACCCCAACTTGTAAATACTTCATCTGCATGATGATGTCCTTCATGTCCATGGCATCCGCAAGTACATTCTTCGCCATGTTCATGATGATGATGCTCATGGTGATGATGATGTTCATGCTCCTCATGCCCATGACAGCCACAAGTGCATTCTTCGCCATGTTCATGATGATGATGATGTTCATGCTCCTCATGCCCATGACAACCACAAGTACATTCTTCGCCATGTTCATGATGATGCTCATGGTGGTGATGATGTTCATGGTGATGCTTCATTTCTTCTAACATTTCTTCTTCAAAGCTTGTCTTTTTTTCCATCGCAGAAAGTACAAGACTTGCTTCTAACTCATCCCAAGGCGTTGTAATAATCGCAGCATCTGCATTATGTTCTTTTAATAAAGCTACTACCTGCTCTAATTTATCCTGTTTTACATTTTGAGTACGGCTTAAAATAATGGTCTTGGCACTTTCTACCTGATTATTAAAGAATTCACCAAAATTTTTCATATAAATTTTAGCTTTGGAAGCATCTACTACCGCACTAAAAGAATTTAAGGTAGCATCGCCAAGCTCTGCCTGTACATCTTGTACTGCTTTTATTACATCAGATAACTTACCAACACCAGATGGCTCAATAATAATACGGTCTGGGTGAAAACGCTCTACCACTTCCTTTAAAGACTTGCCAAAATCTCCAACTAAAGAACAACAAATACAACCAGAATTCATTTCTGTAATTTCAATTCCAGCATCTTTTAAAAATCCACCATCAATTCCAATTTCACCAAACTCATTCTCAATTAGAACTACCTTTTCTCCTTGAAATGCACCATCTAATAACTTTTTAATTAATGTAGTCTTTCCTGCTCCTAAAAAGCCTGAAATAATATCAATCTTTGTCATATCTTACTCTAACTCCTTTCTAAACAAACGAACAAAAACCATAAAATCCATTCCCTAAGTATATGCTTTCTCTGCTTTAATGTCAAGGTTTTCGAAAGATGAAAACCTTGCTTATTTTCTTTTTTCGTACTATAATAGGATAAATTTTAAGAAAAAGGAGGATTACAATTATGGCATTTGATGGTATCGTAATTGCAAATCTTGCAAAAGAATTAAATGAACTGCTCTCTGGCGGTCGTATTTTAAAAGTTGCCCAACCAGAAAAGGACGAATTAATCCTTTCCATCAAGCAGTATGAAACATATAAATTATTTTTATCGGCGGATGCTTCTCTTCCCTTAGTATATCTGACCGATACTACGAAACCAAACCCTCTAACTGCACCAAATTTTTGTATGCTTCTTAGAAAGCATTTCAATAGTGCAAGGATTATTTCTATTACACAACCAAGCCTAGAACGAAGCTTAGACATTAAAATTGAACATTTAGATGAAATCGGGGACTTAAAAATCAAACATCTCATTATTGAAATTATGGGCAAGCATAGCAATATTATTCTATGTGACGAAAACTATATCATTGTAGATAGTATCAAACATATTTCTGGTTTTGTTAGTTCTGTTAGAGAAGTGCTCCCGGGACGTAGTTACTTTCTTCCACAAACTGTAGAAAAAGCAAATCCTCTCACACTAACTTTAGAAGAACTAAACCAATATGTACTAACTAAACCTCTTCCACTTGCGAAAGCTCTTTACACTGGTTTAACTGGTATTAGTCCATTGATGGCAGAAGAACTCTGTCACCGTGCTAGTCTTTCTTCAGAGATTCCAGCAAATACGCTTTCGGAAGACTTTGGTTTACATTTGTATAAAGTAATCGAACGTTTTATGACTTTAGTAAAAGAAGGTACCTTCTCTGCTTGTATTGTTTTTAAAGATACTGCTCCTCTGGAATTTTCTTCGATTCCACTTACTTGTTACGAAGAACACTTATCAGAAGACATGGAAATTCAATATTTTGATTCTATTTCCACCGTTTTAGAAGAATATTATGCAAAGAAAAATCAAATGACTAGAATACGCCAAAAATCCACAGATTTACGCCGTATTGTCAATACAACGATTGAACGAGAAGCAAAAAAATATGACTTGCAAACAAAACAATTAAAGGACACCGAAAAAAGAGAAACTTATCGAATCTATGGAGAACTCATTACTGCGTATGGTTATGGTGTGGAAGCTGGGGCAAAATCTATGCAAGCACTGAATTATTATACCAATGAAGAAATTACGATTCCTTTAGATGCTACCATTCCTCCAATGGAAAATGCAAAGAAATACTTTGAAAAATATAATAAATGTAAACGTACACACGAAGCACTCTCCGTTTACATTAAAGAAACAAAAGAAGCTCTTGATTACATGGAAACAGTCCGTCTTTCCTTAGACCTTGCTCTCACCGAAGACGACTTAAACGCCATTAAAGAAGAATTAATTCAAAGTGGATATTTACGCCGTCATATTGAAAAGAATGGAAAGAAAAAACAACAAAAAGTGAAATTAAAAAATACTCCATTACATTATGTATCTTCGGATGGTTATCACTTATATGTTGGAAAAAATAATTTACAAAATGACGAACTCACTTTCCAATTTGCTACGAATGCTGATTGGTGGTTTCATGCCAAAGGAATCCCTGGCTCTCATGTTATTTTAAAAGCAGATGGAAAAGAAATTCCAGACCGCACCTATGAAGAAGCTGCTGCACTTGCTGCATACTACTCTAAAGGTCGTGATAACGATAAAGTAGAAATTGATTATATTGAAAAGAAACAAGTAAAAAAGCCTGCCGGAGCAAAACCAGGATTTGTTGTCTATTACACAAACTACTCTATGATGGCAATTCCAGATATCTCTACATTAACTTTAGTTTCTGAGTAATAGTATAGAAAGGATACCTTATGATAACCGCTGATTACCATACCCATTGTAATTTTTCTACTGACTCTGATAGCACTGCAAACTCTATGGTACTTGGAGCAATAGAAAAAGGATTAACTCACTTTTGCCTTACTGACCATATGGATTTGGATTACCCAAACACGACAAAAGAACAACCATTATTTGAATTTCATCCAAAAAACTACTTTGAAACCTTAACGCCATTACAAGAACTTTATAAAGATAAACTAGAGTTTTCTATTGGTATTGAATTTGGACTCCGCCCAAATCGAACTGACTTAAATAACGCTATGTACCAGCTACTTGCCGAGTATCCTTTTGACTTTGCACTCGGTTCGATTCACCTATTGGATAACGAAGACCCCTACTATGAAAGCTACTGGAATGGACACACTTCCTCAAAAAATATTTTAATCAATTATTTTAACCACTTACTTCACTCCATTCAACAATTCGATGGCTTTGATTCACTAGGACACCTCGATTATATTATCCGCTATATTCCAAACTTTTGTGGAACAAAAGATTATTCCTATAAAGAATATAAAGAAGTCATTGATGAAATTTTAAAACTTTTAATTCAAAAAAATAAAGCCCTAGAAATCAATACAAAAGGACTGATTTCAGGACTCTCCTGCTTCCACCCAAAACTAGAAATTTTAACACACTACCTAGAACTTGGCGGAACACTCCTAACCATTGGCTCAGACGCACATAACCCAAACGCCATCGCCACCGAGTTTAAACAAACAGAAGAACTATTACGCTCTTGTGGCATCAAAGGATATTATATTTACAAAAACCACCAACCACACTTTATTTCCTTCTAAACATTACATTTAGAAAGCCTACTTTTCTTGGTATCTTCTAGGACACGCTTTCGCTCGTGGCGAAACGGAACACTCAAACGTTTTACTCTAATTGGGATGCTAAGAAGGACCGTAAAGAGACGTTCGTACTTAGCGAGGTCTTTTCGAGCTTAGTACGGCTACGTCTCGTCCCGAGCGAAAGCGTGTCCGACAAGCATCCCAACTAGAGTAAACGTTATCATGATGAACTAAATTTCTCCTAATTCTTGCTCCACACAGCAAAGTGCCTTCTCAATCACCTGATGCATATCAAAATATTGATACATTCCAAGGCGACCTCCAAAAATAACCTTATCCTGTCCTTTTGCAAGTTCTTGATACTTTGCAAACAACTGATTATTCTTTTCATCATTCATTGGATAATATGGTTCATCCCCTTTATTCCAAGTCGCTGGATACTCTCTTGTAATTACCGTTTTTGGATTCACTTTCCCATTTTGACAACCAAATTCAAAATGTTTATGCTCAATTACTCTTGTATATGGAACTTCATACTCTGTATAGTTTACTACAGCATTTCCCTGATAATTTTCTTCTTCCAACAGTTCTGTTTCAAACCGCAAACTACGATATTCTAGTGTTCCATAACAATAATCAAAGTACTCATCTATCATACCAGTAAATACTATTTTTTCTGCCTGTGCTTCTAACTGTTCTCTATTGACAAAAAAATCAGTATTTAATTGTACTTCTATTCCTTCTAACATCTTTTCTACTAATTTTGTATAGCCACCTATTGGAATTCCTTGATACAAATCATTAAAATAATTGTTGTCATATACAAAACGTACAGGAAGTCGTTTAATAATAAAAGCTGGAAGTTCTGTTGCCTTTCTTCCCCATTGTTTTTCGGTATAACCTTTGACAAGCTTTTCATAAATGTCACGACCCACCAAACGAATTGCCTGTTCCTCTAAATTCTTTGGTTCTGTAATACCTGCTTCTTTTATCTGTTCTTCTATTTTTGCCTTTGCTTGCTCTGGGGTTATCACACCCCACATTTTCTGAAATGTATTCATATTGAATGGCATATTATATAATTCATCTTTATATCTTGCTACAGGTGCATTTGTATAACGATTAAATTCTGCAAACTGCTGTACATAATCCCATATTTTTTTATTGGAAGTATGGAAAATATGTGCTCCGTACTTATGTACTTGAATACCTTCCACTTCCTCCGTATAAATATTTCCTGCTATATATGGTCTTTTATCAATAACAAGTACTTTTTTCCCTGCTTTCTTTGCTTCATGTGCAAAAACAGCACCAAATAACCCTGCACCAACTATTACATAATCGTATTTCATTTTCCTCATTCCTTCAATACTTTGAATTTTTTTATTCCTTATCTTTCGCATCCTAAAATTGTGCCACCACCTACAACAATATCCCCATCATACCATACGACAGCTTGTCCTGGTGTAATTGCTCTTTGTGGTTCTTCAAATGTTACTTTTACTATATCTTCATCAACTAACTCAATGACCGCCCTAGAACCTTTATGATTATAACGTATTTTTGCCATTACTTCCATTGGTTCATCCAACGTTTCTATTGACATAAAATTCAATCGATTTGCATACAACACATCAGAAAACAATTCATCATTAGAAGCTAAGACCACTTCATTCGTTTCTGGTCTAATTTCTTTTACAAAAGTTCGTGCCCCAAGTGCTATTCCAAGTCCCTTTCTCTGACCTACAGTATAATGAACAATTCCTTTGTGCTTTCCTAATATTTCTCCTGCTGTATTGACAAAATTTCCGATTGGAAACCTATTTCCTGTATATTGTTCAATAAATCCCGCATAATCATTATCAGGAACAAAACAAATCTCCATACTATCTGGTTTATTTGCTACTAAAAGCCCTATGTTTTCTGCTATTTTTCGGATTTCTTCCTTGGAATATTCCCCTACTGGCATCAACGTATGTTCTAACTGTTCTTGTGTCAAATTATATAAGGCATAGGTTTGGTCTTTCGCATCCGTAATAGATTTTTGCAATGCATATCTTCCATTATCGAGTTTTACAATACGAGAATAGTGTCCTGTTGCAATCCCATCTGCTCCAATGGCTCTTGCTCTATGATACAACGACTCCCATTTCACATAACGATTACAAGCAATACAAGGATTTGGTGTTCTTCCTGCCATATATTCTGCTACAAAATAACCAATGACTGCTTCTTTAAATTCAGAACGAAAATTCATCACATAATATGGAATTCCTAACATTTGTGCTACTCTTCTAGCATCTTCTACCGCAGAAAGTCCACAACAGCCACCATTTTCTTCTTGTATACTATTTTCTTCTTCCTGCCAAATTTGCATTGTCACACCGATTACTTCATGCCCAGCTTCTTTTAATAAATATGCTGCTACCGAAGAATCCACTCCTCCTGACAAACCTACGACTATTTTTGCCATGCCTGTATCCTTCCTTAAAAATTTCTAATATTCTTCTGCTTCTTCTTCCTCATCCTCATGGATGTCGCTCTTTGGTTTTTCTAAACCTTCAATTTTAATTCCATGCTTCTGGGCATAATCCCAAAGTGCTGCATGAATTGCTTCTTCTGCTAAAAGAGAACAATGTACTTTCACTGGTGGAAGTCCATCTAATGCTTCCATTACTGCTTTATTTGTCACTTGCAATGCTTCATAAACCGTTTTTCCTTTTACGAGTTCGGTTGCCATACTACTTGTAGCAACTGCTGCCCCACAGCCAAATGTTTTAAATTTTACATCTTGAATTATCTGATTTTCATCAATATCCAAGTAAATTCTCATAATATCGCCACACTTTGCATTTCCAACTGTACCTATACCACTTGCATTCTCAATTTCTCCTACGTTTCTTGGATTTGTAAAATGATCCATAACTTTTTCTGAGTACATTTTCTTTTCTTACACAACAACTGTGTGCATTTTCCTTTCTTTAATCTATTTTTTATTTTTTACGATTATTTTTTTTGATAAAATCTTCGTATAAAGGAGACATATTTCTTAAATTTGCAACAATTGCCTTTAACTGTTCTATCGTATAATCTAATTCTTCCTTTGTTGTTTCTTCTGACAACGTAAGTCTTAAAGAACCATGTGCAATTTCATGAGGAAGTCCAATCGCAAGCAATACATGAGATGGGTCTAAAGAACCCGAAGTACAAGCAGAACCACTCGAAGCACAGATTCCTTTCATATCCAACATAATCAGCAAGGATTCACCCTCAATAAACTGAAAACTAAAATTTGAATTATTAGGAAGTCTCTTTGTTCTATGTCCATTTAAACGAGTATAAGGAATTTCTGCTAATACTCTTGTAATTAAATAATCACGCAATTCTCTTTCTTTTTCTTGCTTTGCCCCCATAGTTTCCATTGCAAGTTCTACTGCTTTACCCAAACCAACAATCCCTGGTACATTTTCTGTTCCTGCACGGCGCTTTCTCTCCTGACCACCGCCATGAATCATCGAACGAAGTTTTAATCCCTTACGAATATATAAGAAACCAATTCCTTTTGGTCCATTTAATTTATGACCACTTGCACTTAACATATCAATATGTTCTTCTACCACATCAATTGGAATCTGTCCAAAAGCCTGTACGGCATCCGTATGGAATAATACACCATGTTCTTTCGCAATCTTTCCAATCTCCTTAATTGGTTGTACTGTCCCAATTTCATTATTCGCATACATCACAGAAATCAGCACTGTCGTTGGACGAATCGATTCTTTTAATTGCTCTAAATCTACCAAACCATTTTCATCTACATCAAGATAAGTTATTTCACATCCCAATTTTTCTAAATATTCACAAGTATGCAAAATGGCATGATGCTCTATTTTTGTTGTAATCAAATGATTACCCTTTTCTTTATATGCTTCCATCGTTGCTTTTAATGCCCAATTATCTGCTTCTGTACCACCAGCAGTAAAATAAATATCTGCAGTTAGTGCATTTAATGCCTTTCCAATCGTTTCTCTTGCTTGTGTTACCGCAGCTTTGTTTTGTCCTGCAAACTCATATACACTAGAAGGATTGCCAAATTTCTCTGTAAAATAGGGAAGCATTGCCTCCACCACCTCTGGCTTTGTTCGTGTCGTTGCCGCATTATCTAAATAGATAATTTTCTTCTCCATCTTAGCATTTCCTCTCTTTCTATATATATACATGTGTCTTTACACATTACATTTTTTATTACTTCTTAACAACAGTTTTCAGAAACTTCTTTTTCTGAAATTCCTTGTTCCTTCGCAAGATGTTTTACTCTTTCCTTTTCCACTAATAATTCTGACAAAAAAATAGCATCTACGGTATCGTTGATACTATCAGATATACGCTGCCAAACATATTTTGTGACACAAAAATCAAAAGAAGCACACTCGGAATCTCCATTTCCTGTAATACAATCGACAGGATTTAATGTTCCTTCCAAAGTTCTTAAAATTTCTCCTACTGAAATTTGTTCTGGTGCTTTTGCCAATGTATATCCGCCTTGAGCACCTCTTGTACTCTTTACAATCCCCGCTTTTTTCAGCTTCGCTATCAGCTGTTCTAAATAGCTGATGGAAATATTCTGACGCTCCGCTACTGCTGCCAATGATACTGGTTCTTCTTTTGCATATACTGCTAAATCAATCACTGCTCGTAGTCCATATCTTCCTTTCGTTGTCAGCTTCAAACCACCCGCTCCCTTCTTTAATTACATCAAATAAATCCTAGTAAATCATTTCCGACTAAATTACTAGGTTTAATTCTACTATAATTTTTTTGTACTGTCAACGATTATTTTTGAATATATTATTTCAACCATTACTATTCAGTCATAGAATAAGCAAAGAATTGTATCGCTAAATCTGGCTGAATTATGAAAGGATTTTTATGCTAAAAAGTAACCTTGCGAAAGGCACTCTTATTTTAACCATTGCAGGATTTATTAGTCGTATTCTTGGTTTTTTTTATCGTATTTGGTTATCTGAACAACTTGGTTCAGAATTACTTGGTATCTATCAAATGATTTTTCCCATTTCTGGTGTCTGTTATACGATTTATGCGTCAGGAATTCAAACTGCTATTTCCAAACTGACCGCAGAACGTAAAAGTTCCCTCTCCGTTTTTTTTCATGGCTTGTCCCTTTCCTTATTTTTATCGTTAGTTCTCTCCTTTTGCCTATACGAAGCTGCTCCTTTTCTTGCTACTCGATTTTTATTTGAAGAACGTACTATTGCACCACTTCGCTTATTAAGTTTTATGTTTCCCTTTGGTGCTATTTCTGCTTGTTGTAATGGATACTATTATGGAAAAAGCAATTCTCGCTTTCCTGCCATTTCTCAATTAACAGAGCAACTAATTCGTATTGGCTGTGCCTATGCTCTCGCTTTTTTCTTTCAAAGTATTTCTTTTTCTTGTGAACTAGCTGTCCTTGTTTTAGTCATTGGAGAAGCCTTTGCCGCTATTGTTAGCATTATTTCCTTATTTATTTCCGAATGCCATGGAAAATGGAAGAAAAAACGCCAACTTGTAAAACATAACTTAAAAGATGTTGCCTTTCTTGCTCTACCACTAACCACACACCGACTTATCATCAATTTACTACATAGCTTTGAAGCAACACTTGTTCCTTTTACCTTGCAACAATCTGGACTTACAAAAACAGCAGCCCTAAGTTTTTATGGTATTTTAAACGGTATGGCATTCCCATTTATTTTCTTTCCCACTGCCCTTACTGGCTCTTTATCTGTTCTTTTACTACCTGTAGTTTCTAGAGCAAATCAAGAAAATAACTCCACTTACCTTTCTAAAGTAATTCGACGTTCTTTGACTTTCAGTGGCATTCTTGGATTTTTTTGCACAGGATTTTTTCTTTTGTTTGGAGATTTTCTTGGAAACTGGGTATTTCATGAACCTTTAGCTGGAACATACATTACAATTCTTTCTTGGTTATGCCCATTTATGTACCTATCTTCTACACTATCTAGTATTTTAAATGGACTTGGAAAAGTGTATCATACCTTTATTATTTCTATTGTATCCTTATGCTTAAAAATTGGCTGTTTACTACTACTTGTTCCTAAGTTTGGTATGCCTGCCTACTTTTTTAGTTTATTATCTAGTCAAATCTTTACAACACTAGCAGAAGCTATTGTACTAAGTAAAGTAACCAGTTGACAGAGCAAAGAGAAAGCTTTAAAATTCAGAGTAACAACACGCACGATTGTGCAGAAAAGAGGTTACTTTGAAACACTTATTAAAATATCTTTTTACATTTTCTATTTTATTTTTACTAACTGGTTGTAACTTTCCAAAAACACAAGACTCACAACCAACTCCTACAACTCTTCCAAATATAGAAAAAACTTCCTATTTAGTAATTCCTTTAACAACAGGAGAAGTATCACCCATTTCTGCCTGTAGTTATGACTTATTGCATACGGTAACTAGTATTCAGATTTTCGATTCTACGGATTATACTATTTTAAATGAATGCTTTGCAGTGATAGACTACTACGAAAAATTATTCAGCCGTACCATGACAAATTCTGAAGTATATAATATCAATCGTAGCAATAAAACAGAATTTACTATCTCTGAGGAATTAAAAGAAATTTTAGAAATTTCACTCACTTATGCAGAATTAACAAATGGTGCTCTAGATATTAGTATTGCACCCCTTTCTTCCCTTTGGGACTTTTCCTCTTTAGAACACAAAACAGCACCTCCAACAAAAGAAGAAATAGAACAAGCTCTTTCATTTGTAAATTATGCGGATATTTCTTTAAAAGACAATCAACTCTCCTTTGCAAAACAAGGAATGCAATTAGAACTTGGAGCAGTCGCAAAGGGATACATTGCAGACAAAGTAAAAGAATTTCTTTTATCCAAAGGAGTAGAAAGTGCTATTATCAACTTAGGGGGAAATATTTTATTAGTTGGAGAAAAACCTGATGGGTCTGCCTTTAACGTTGGCATTCAAAAACCATTTGAAGATAGAGATGCTGTTGTAGTGGCTATTTGTGAATTAAGAGATATGTCTATGGTATCCTCAGGTATTTATGAACGATACTTTTATGACGAAAATGGAAACTTTTATCATCATATTTTAGATTCTAAAACAGGATATCCATGTAATACAGAATTATTGCAGGTAACTATCATTAGTAAAGATTCCGCTACAGGAGATGCCCTCAGTACCGCTTGCTTTGCCCTAGGACTAGAAAAAGGATTAAAACTCATTAACTCAATAGAAGATGTGTATGCTACCTTTATCGGAACAGATGGCACACTTTATTTTTCGGAAGGATTTATGGAAGAAATCCCCACAAGAACAGAATAATAACAAAAAAATAATTTGCTACAATAGACAAAGGGGCTGTTCTGAACAGCCCCTTAATTATCGCTTCATATCTTACTGTTGTCTAAAAGTAATTTCTCCAGTTTCCCACTTCATATCTTCTATAATTGCAAGAGATTCTAACTGAAAACCTAAATTACGAATGATTCTTCCACCTGACTGAAATCCTTTTTCTATTGCAATACCGATACCTTCTACCGTAGCACCAGAAGACCGTACAATCTGAATCAACCCCTGAAGGGCACAGCCATTCGCAAGGAAATCATCAATAATCAACACTTTATCTTCTTTATTCAGAAACTTCTTTGCAACAATAATCTGATTTTTATTTTTGTGGGTAAAAGATTCTACTTCTGCTGTATACATTTCCCCTTCAATATTGATACTTTTTGACTTCTTCGCAAACACTACAGGAACTCCAAAATGCTGTGCTACAATACATGCAATCCCGATACCCGATGCTTCAATCGTTAGTATTTTATTGATATTCTTTCCTTCGAAACGTTTCTTCCATTCTTCACCCATCTCATTGAATAATGCAATATCCATTTGATGATTTAAAAAACTATCTACCTTTAATACGTTTCCTTCTTTTACAATTCCATCTTTTAAAATTTTTTCTTCTAAAAAGTTCATTTTACTTCTATCCTTCTTTATTTATTCTTCTATCATCGACATTACAATTTTTTCTGGTGTAATCGGAAGTTCTCTATGCCACACTCCTGTTGCACGATAAATTGCATGAGCAATCGCTGGTGCTGGTGTATTGATTACAATTTCACCGATAGATTTCGCACCAAATGGTCCTGTTGGTTCATAACTATGTTCAAATTCTACTTTTAATTTTCCCATATCCAATCTAGTAGGAATCTTATATTGCATAAAGGATGACTCTATCGGTTTTCCATGACTATCATAAGTTACATTTTCCATCAGTGTATGCCCAATTCCTTGCACAATACCACCTTCTGTTTGAATACGAGCCAATGCTGGATTGATTGGAATACCACAATCTACAACTGCCATATAGTCTACTATTTCTACTTTTCCAGTTAATTTATCCAACTCAATTTCAACCATACCTACCATATAAGGTGGTGGTGAAACTGGAGAAGAATGGGTTGCCGATGCTTGGGCACTCTTCGTATTAAATACCTGTGTCTTATAGGCAATATCTGTTAATGAAACACTCTCTTGGGTTGCAATTTTACGCACACATCCTTTTTCAAAAACAACTTCTTCTTCCGAACATTTTAACATATCAGAGGCAATGGAGCAAATCTTTTTCTTTAAATCAGTACAAGCTTTTTCTACGGCTTTTCCTGTAATATATGTAGTCGAAGACGCATAAGAACCAGAATCATACGGAGATACGTCGGTATCTGCTCCAAATACCGCTACATCTTCTACATTACAATCCATACATTCTGCTACCATTTGAGCAAGAATCGTATCACAACCCGTTCCCATATCTGCTGCACCAATAATAAGATTATAAGTACCATCTTCACTGAGCTTTACTGTTGCTGAGCCAACGTCTACATTGGAAATACAAGAACCTTGCATACCCATAGCCACGCCAGCCGTACGCACTTTCCCATTTCCCATATCTCGTACAGGATATTTCTTATCCCAATCAAACATTTGACGGCAGTGTTCCATACAACGGTCTAATGCACAAGCATTTGCAACTTCATTATAATAAGCAGGCATCACCATACCTTCTTTTACCATGTTCTTATCGCGAATTACCGTAGGGTCCATACCAAGTTGTTCTGCTAATTCACTTACAATAGATTCCAATGCAAAAATCCCTTGGGTCGCTCCATATCCACGATATGCTCCCGCCGCTTGATGATTCGTATAAACAACATCATAGCTAAAACGGAATGCTTCCATTCCACCCGTATACATTGGAAGCGATTTATGCCCAGATAAACCTACAGTTGTAGGACCATGTTCTCCATACGCTCCTGTATTAGAAAGTGTATATAAATCCAATGCACGAATTCTTCCTTCTTTCGTTGCACCTAATCGAATACGAATTTCCATCTCATGTCGAGGAGAACCCGCAATCTGAGATTCTTCTCTTGTATAAGTAATACTCGCTGCTCTACCAGTTTTCATCGTGACAAACGCTGGATAAACTTCACAAACTGCGGTCTGTTTTGCACCAAATCCACCACCAATACGTGGTTTTTCTACTCGAATTTGGCTCTTTGGAATACCTAATGCACGAGAAAGAATACGTCTTGTATGGAAAACAATCTGTGTAGAAGAAATTACATGCAATCTACCATATCGGTCAAAACTCGTATAACAAGTAAAGGGTTCCATCATCGCCTGATTAAACGCTTTTGTATGATACGTTCTATCTAAAACCACTTCACACTCAGCCAAAATGCCATCTACATCGCCATGTTCATCACACGCATTGGCTACCATATTTCGTTTTGCATCACCACCTACTTCACATGGTGGAAACCAATCTTCTTCTGGATGTACTAATACAGGATTATCTTTTGCCGTACGAAAATCTAAAACTGCTTCTAACACATTATATTTTACTTTCATCAGTTTCATCGCTTTTATTGCAGCTGTTTCTGTTTCTGCTGCGATAATTGCTACAGCATCTCCTGCAAAACGCACATGACGGTCTAAAATCAATCTGTCATATGGAGAAGGTTCTGGATACGTCTGACCTGCAATCGCAAAACGTGTCGTTGGTACATCCTCCCATGTATAAATATCTACTACTCCTGGCACTAACTTAGCTGCTTTTGTATTGATAGACTCTACTATTGCATTTGCATGAGGACTACGAAGAACCTTTACCACCAATGCATCTTTTGGTCTTACATCATTTGTATATACTGGTTTTCCTAATAACAACTGCATAGCGTCTTTTTTACGAACAGACTTATGAATTGCATTATATTCTTTATGTTCCATAGATGCCTCCTTACTTTTTACGTGAATCTAAAAATGCTCGAATACCACGAAGTTGTCCATCATATCCTGAACAACGACATAAATTCCCTGCTAAATATGCTCGAATCTCATCATCGGTCGGATTTGCATTCTCACGAAATAAAGCAATCGCATTCATTACAAATCCTGGATTACAAAATCCACACTGGTCTGCACCTTGGTCTGCAATAAATCCTACAAACTCAGAAGCCTCTTCTTGCAAACCTTCCAACGTATAAATTTCATGTCCATCGACACGAACTGCTAACATAGAACAAGATAAAATCGGCTTTCCATCTAATAACACGGTACACAATCCACAGTTCGATGTATCGCAACCACACTTTACACTAAAACACCCTTTTTCACGAAGAAAATCCAAAAGCACGGTATCTGACTCAACATGTCCAGTTACTACTTTTCCATTTAGCTTTAACTTAATTTCCATCGCCAATTCCTCCTAATTGAAATAATCCTCGTTGTACAAGAACTTTGATTAAATGTGTACGATATTCTTTGCTACCACGCACATTGCTCTGTGTCTCTACATTCTTAGCTACATCTTCTGCAAAAAGCTTGATTGCTTCTTCTGTCACACCATGTAATAAACTACTTTCTTCATTATAGTAAACAACTGCTTTTGATGGTCTTGCTCCAATTACTGCTTTATACACACCATTCATGTTAGAAACAGCACAAGTTAATACTGGAAAATCTGTACTTTGGTTTCGCATTGCAGAATAAACAACACTTCCAGATACCTTTTTCACAATCAATCGAACAAGCACATCATTATCCGCTTTCCTCTTTGCAAATTCTTCTAACGATACAATTCCACCTTTATACAATTCTACATAAGTATCCAAAGCCAAAAATACGGTCAACACATCAGAAAACCCAAATCTTCCCCAAATACTTCCTCCTATAGTTGCCATATTTCTAAATTGAACACCAACAATATCCTTTACTGCATCCTTTACCGCATTGTTTGTATATTGATTCAATCCATCATGCATTTCTAAAGCACGCAAAGAAGCCATTGCACCAATCGAAAATTCAGTTTCTGTTTCTTCGATAAAATCAAGACCTAGTTCAGATAAATCGATTGCCGTATTCACCATGCCACTACTCAAACGCATCCAAAGCATTCCGCCCAAAATACGATTTCTTTTATTTTGATTCAATTGCCATGCTTCTTCTAAACTTTTTACACGAACATATTCTTTTATCGTTATCATAAGCAAATTCTCCTTTACCAACATTATATTATAAATAATACCATTTTTTCTTGCATTATGAAAGATAAATTGTTATAATACCGTTATATTTTCAAAACTACAACGAGGTGATGCTTATGAAAAAGAAACTACTCTCTTTACTCCTTGTGTTTACGCTTGTCTTATCTATCACAGCATGTGGACAAACTAACACAGACATGAATTCTGAAAAAGAAAATAAAGAACAAAATTCCACTGAAACATTGGTAACACAATATCCTATTACGGTTACTGACCAAGCGGGTCGTGAAGTTACCATTGAATCTGAACCTGAAAAACTAGTAAGTGGATACTATATTTCTACAAGTCTTCTCATTGCACTTGATTTAAATGATAAATTAGTCGGCATTGAAGCAAAAGCTGACAAACGTCCAATTTATCAACTGAGTGCACCAGAATTGATTACATTACCAAATGTAGGAACTGCAAAAGAGTTTGACTTAGAAGGTTGTATTGCCCTAGAGCCTGATTTAGTAATTCTTCCTTTAAAGCTGAAAAACACAGCAGAATCACTAGAAAAATTAAACATTGATGTTCTTTATGTAAATCCTGAAAATCAAGAATTATTGACAGAGATGATGAATCTTATTGGTACCGTAACTAATACGCAGGAAAAAACAAAAAAATTAATGGATTTTGTAACAAAACAAGAAACTGCTCTTGCTACTACTCTTGCTACTGCGAATACTCCAAGTGTATACTTAGCAGGTAACTCTAATATGCTTTCCACCGCTGGTTCTGCTATGTATCAATCCAATATGATTACACTTGCTGGTGGAAAAAACGTTGCAGCTGACATTACAGATACCTACTGGGTAGAAATTGATTATGAACAGCTTTTAACTTGGAATCCTGACTACATTATTTTAGCATCTGATGCAAATTATACAGTAGATGATGTACTTGCAGACCCTAACCTTGCCGAATGTTCTGCTGTAAAAAATGGAAATGTTTACAAAATGCCAAGCAAAGCAGAATCTTGGGACAGCCCTGTACCAAGTGGTATTCTTGGTTCTGTATGGTTAGCAACTATGTTACACGAAGATTTATTTACTGCTGATAATGCTTCAGCTATCATTGATGAATATTATGAAACATTCTATGACTTCACATACAGCGAAAAATAATCCTTATTATATAGCCAGTGCAATCCTTTTGATTACATTGGCTATTGCCAGTTTATATGTTGGGAAATATCCCCTTTCTATCGAAAAACTACTCTCTGGTGATGACTTACAATGGCGTGTTTTTCTCACCTTACGTCTTAGCCGTACCATAGTTGGTATCATAGGTGGTTTTGCACTTGGTACCGCTGGATTTGTCTATCAGACGGTATTTCGAAATGCACTTGCCTCCCCTGATATCATTGGTGTTTCCTCTGGTGCTAGTGCAGGAGCTGCTGTCGGAATCCTTTTTTTATCTAGCTCTCTTGCTATTACCCTCTCCTCTTTTGTGGGAGCATTAGGAGCTGTTGTTATTGCACTATTCCTATCTAGTTTAGATAAAAGTGGGAAAAATAGTACCATTGTCTTAGCAGGAATTGCAGTTCATTCCTTAGCACAAACACTTTTAATGTGTCTAAAACTAACCGCTGACCCTGAGCGTGAACTAGCTTCCATTGAATATTGGATTATGGGAAGTCTTAGTAGTATCAGTGGATATTCCATTTCCATGAACTTAATACTATGCTTCGTTTGCTTATGTATCTTATTTTTATTACATCGCCATGTAATCATCCTTTCTACAGAAGAAGGCGAAGCACGTATGCTTGGAGTATCGGTTACAGCCTTACGCCTAGTTGTTCTTTTGACGGCAACTTTAACAGTTGCATCTATCATCAGCTTAACAGGACTAATTAGTTTCGTAGGACTCCTTGCACCTCATACAGCACGCTTATTGACGAAAGAAAATCGTATTCAAACGATGTTTCTTAGCGGACTAGTTGGTGGTATTCTACTATGTGGAGCAGATATTTTGGCACGAAGCGTTTCTACAACAGAACTACCCATAAGTATTTTTACTAGTTTACTTGGTGCACCATTTTTAATTTATTTAATTCTACAGGGAAGGAGAAATTTATGAAATTTTTCTCAGTAAATAACTTGACTACAGGATATGGAAAACATAAGATTCTCTCTAACCTCTCCTTTGATTCTGATGATTCTGCAACTATTGGAATTTTAGGTGCAAACGGTAGTGGCAAAACAACTCTTTTAAAAGCAATCTGTGGAATTATACCACATGATGGTACTTGTCAATTAGATGGTGATATTCTCGAACAAAAAAATCCAAAACAGCTTGCAAAACTATGTAGCTATATACCACAAAGAAGTGGTATTTCTATTGATATATCCGTTTTAGATACTGTACTTATGGGCTTTCATCCCTATCTCGGTTTTTTGAACCATCCATCTAAGGAAATGAAAGAAAAAGCCATCAAATTGATACGTTTAGTTGGACTTAATGGAAAAGAAAATACGAATTATCTACATTTAAGTGAAGGGCAAAAACAACTCTGTATTCTAGCAAGAACGCTTGTTACAAACAGTAAGTTACTTCTTTTAGATGAACCTGAAAGTGCACTAGATTTTCATTTTCGATATCAAATGCTTGAACTTATCCGAATATGGAATAAAGAGACACATAGTACCTCTCTTATTTCCTTACATGACCCAACACTCGCACTAAATAGTTGTGATAAACTTCTCCTTTTATCTAAAGGACATATCATAACTACCATTTGTCCACAGATAGATGAACTTTCTAATATGGAAGAAAAACTATGTCAACTCTATGGTAATATTAGTTTGCATTACTGTACGAATAAAAATGGAACAAAACAAATTGTAATGTTAAAGGAGAATCTTTTTGAAAACAGTAACAAAAATCTTTTTTTTCGATGACAATGG
>CALAEX010000128.1 GCA_937891165.1 uncultured Lachnospiraceae bacterium
CTTTACTAATATCTTTTTCTTTTTCAATCTGATTTAATGCCTCCAATAGTTCTTTGTTTGCGTCCATTTTTTTCTTAATCCTCCATGTTTCCTCATACTTTTATTTGAATCTGATTAAAAATGTACAACCAGTCTTACCATAGCGATATTGCTACGTTCAAATTCAAGTAAATTACCATTCTCTTCGCTAATGACAAGTACCTTTTCAGTAAAGCTTTCTAAAATACCAGTAAACTCTTTTTGTTTTTCGATTGGTTTAAAAAGTTTAATTTCTACTTCTTCACCAATACTTTTTTCAAAATGTTTCTCTTTTTTTAACTGGCGACCAAGTCCCGGAGAACTTACTTCTAAAATATATGCATCTGGAATAAAATCTTTCTGGTCTAACAGGTCGCTGAGTCTTCTGCTAACGGCTTCACAATCATTGATTGTAATACCATCTTCTTTATCAATAAAAGCTCTTAAATAAAAAGTCCCTGCTTCTTTTACAAATTCTACATCGTATAATTCAAACTGAAGTTCTTTTAAAATTGGTGCAAGAAGTTGTTCTGTTTTCATTTCATATTCTTCTCGTTTTGTCATAATTATCTGCGTACCCCTTTCCAGAAAAATTTGCTCCAAATTTTTCTATGACATGAAGTAAGAGTGGACTTTCGCCCACTCTTAACTCTAATTTTTATGCTACAACCAAATTATAACACTATCTTCTTGAAAAAACAAGGCTTTTTTTCGTTTTATCCTCGGTAATAGTTAATTAAACAGCCTTTTGTAATAATTTCTCTTTCATCATCGGTTAAATCACCCAGTTTTAATGTAAATTTTTGCATATTCTTTGTTACAACATATGCTTCGATTTCTTGTTTCTTTTCTATAATTGCCTGTTTAATATCTTTCACAAGAATATAATCATCTAATTCAAATGGTAATTCTCCATCGAATAAAAATGGTAACATACCCCAGTTAATCAAATTAGAACGATATCTCTTTGTTGCATATTCTCTTGCAATATTAGCAAGTCCACCAAGCACTTTCTGACAGCTTGCTGCTTGTTCTCTTGCAGAACCATCTCCTGGTTTTACTGCATAGACAACACTTCCGATTTCTACTTCTCTCGCATCTAAACCAAATGCTTCTTCTACTTTTTCTAATACAGGTTTTACCTCTGGATATGCTGTGTAAATATCCTCAGCTGTCTTTGCTTCCCAACGTGCTTTTTCTGCTACTTGAATCTGTTTTGCACGAGCTACATAAGCAGGGTCTTTTCTAGAAAGAGTATACTCTGCTAATCCAAGTGGATTGGAACGATAAGAGGAAGTTTCTCCTGATGGAATTAATTCATCTGTCGTTGTTACTGGGTCATGAATTACAGAAGCTACCTTTAATAACATATTATCACCAAGAGAAGCCATCTTTGGCCAATCTACAATACCAGGACCAAATTTAATATCTACAGATGGGTCTGCCTTACCAATACCATTGTATACTCGGTTATCATAAATAGTAGAATCAAAGAAATATTTCTTTTTGGTATATTCTACATCCATATGCTCTGCGGAAGTTAAATAACCTTGATTTGCTGCTGTTGCTGCAATAGAACGAGCATCCATCAATGCCACAGAAGCAATCTGACCATTTGTAATCTTAGAACCTTCTCTATTTGGGAAGTTTCTAGTAGAATGACGAACACTTAAACCACGGTTTGCTGGAACATCTCCTGCACCAAAACATGGACCACAGAAAGCAGTACGAATGGTTGCACCAGTTTGCATTAAATCAGCAATTGTTCCATTCTTTACCAATTCCATAAATACTGGTTGACTCGCTGGATATACACTTAAGGAAAATTCATCATTACCAATATATTTTCCACGCAAAATATCTGCTGCCGCACAAATATTCTCAAAACCACCACCTGCACAACCTGCAATTACACCTTGTTCTACATATAAACGATTATTTCTAACTTTATCTTTTAATGTATATTTAATCTTATTGTTATCTAAGCTAATTAATGCTTTTTTCTCTACTTCATCTAAAATATCATAAAGATTTTCATTTAATTCATCAATGGTATACACATTACTTGGATGGAAAGGCATTGCAATCATTGGCTTAATTTCAGATAAATTTACTTCTACTAAACCATCATAGTAAACTACTTCAGGAAGTGTTAATTCTTTATAGTCATTTGCTCTGCCATGAATTTCATAAAATTCTTTTACTTTTTCATCAGTTACCCAAATAGAAGAAAGACAAGTCGTTTCTGTTGTCATAACATCTACGCCAATACGTTCGTCTACAGTAAGATTTGCTACACCATCACCAAAGAATTCCATTACTTTGTTATTTACATAACCATTCGCAAATACTGCACCAATAATCGCAAGTGCAATATCTTGTGGACCTACGCCATGACGAGGCTTACCAGTTAAATGAATACCAACTACCTTTGGTAATTTAATATCATATGTTTTCTGCAATAACTGTTTTACTAATTCAGGACCACCTTCTCCGATTGCCATTGTACCAAGGGCACCATATCTTGTATGACTATCAGAACCAAGAATCATTGCACCACTACTTGCAAGCATTTCTCTTGCAAACTGATGAATCACTGCCTGATGAGGAGGTACATAAACACCACCATATTTTTTTGCACAAGATAAACCAAACATATGGTCATCTTCATTAATTGTACCACCTACAGCACAAAGACTATTATGACAATTTGTTAATACATAAGGCACAGGAAATTTTTCTAAACCACTTGCTCTCGCTGTCTGAATGATACCTACAAACGTAATATCATGAGAAGTTAACTTATCAAATTTAATTTTTAACTGCTCCATGTTATCCGATGTATTATGAGCAGAAAGAATCTGATATCCTAATGTATTTTTTTTACAATCTTCTGCTACAGGAAGTTGTTCTACATATTGTTTATACTCTGTAGCAATTGCTTCTTCTGGAACTACATGTGTGCCTGAAAATACATAAGCTCCTTTTTCAAATAATTGAATCATTTTTTATCCTCCATGTTTTAAATCTAAAAGAGAACAGGCTTTATTTGCTGTTCCCTTCTTTATCACTTATTTTCTTGTTTTCAAAAGAAAACTAAGCTGAAGTTCATAATCTCGATATAATAATGGGACTTTAATTACTGCTGTTTCTGCCGAAGAAATAATAGCACTTCCAATAAGAAGAGTTGGTGGAGTAATATCAATAGAAATATTATTATTAAACAAAAGTGTTGCTGCATTTCCCATTATCATATTACCAAGTTCACTCAAAGCACTTCTTGCCATATCATCTAGTTCCATGACTGGCATTCCCATCATCATTCTAGATGCGATATCTTTTGCTGTGTTCATGCCCATAACAACACAAACTTGGCCACTAATTTCTCCTGTAATACCAAGCATAATAAATAAAGGTTCTCCCGTTACAGAGAAACTATCTTTAGACATTGGTCCAAATTGTACATCTATTTGACAAACCTGCTGTAATACCTGTTTTGCTGATATTAAAAAAGGGTTTAAATGTTCTGCTTTTATTGCTGGCATCGTTTCCTCCTTGACTTTTTAAAAAGTCTCACTGTAGTTGTATTCATTCCTTGTTTGATATAATAACAGAAACAAACAAAAGTTTCAATAGATTTTCAACATCGTTTTTCTGTTATTTTGTATAATTTTGAGTAAACAAGTACATTCCTATCCCAGCGGCAATCGTTATATTAAGCGAATCTACTTCTTTAGATTGTGGAATAATAACACTTGTTCCTACTTGCAAATATGAATCATCTAACCCTGTTGCTTCATTTCCAAAAACTAAAGAAAATAAATTTGGTTTTGGACAACTATCTATTGTAAGTTGTTGGTTTGCATTTAACATAAAACAGAAAATTTCATGTTCAGGATATAATGTTTTATATTCTTCAAAATCATTAAAATATTGGCAGTTAATACGAAATAATGCACCCATAGAAGCTCTAATTGTCTTTGGATGAAATACATCAACGCCGGGACTAATAATAGCTAAATTTTTAATTCCAAATCCTATAGCTGTTCGAATTATTGTTCCCATATTACCCATATTACTTGGGTTCACTAATACAATATGCGATTGCTCTTTAGAAAGTATATCTCTATATTTCTTTAAAACACCGATAACAAAACAATTTTCTTTATCACTTAATTTATGAATCACTTTGTCTTGATATATAATTGGAATATGATAAGGTTTTGTTAATGTTTCAATCGTTTCTATATCTTTGAAGGTAGAATGTACATAAACTTCTAGTACTTCTGTTGGTCTTGTTTTTAACAATTCAATAGTTGGAAACGCCCCTAATGTATACGAATACTCGGCATCTTTTTTATAAGTTTTAATATCCATTTTATTATCATCCTTCACTTTGAAGTCTGTTAGCATCTTCTCTTAAATGTTCCATAATCTTTACAACATAATTGACGCTTTCTAAATTTCGATTACATTCTTCTAATGTTTCCTCTGCTCCAGCAGTAACTTCTTCTGTAACAGAATATACATGTTCAATCTTTTCTTCGATTTGCTTATTAGCATCTGTTACTATATCTACCGTCTCTTTTAAATGCGAAGCTTGTGTCACAATACCTTGTGTACTATGATGAATTTTCTCAAAGTTTTTAGCCGTATGATTAACATAACCATTTTGCAAACGACTGCTTTCTAACAAAAGGTCAGTAGCTTGTGATACTTCTTCGATAGAAGTTACAATATTTGCTATCAATGTATTAATATCACCAGTAGCACCATTTGTTTGAGAAGATAAATTAGAAATTTCTGAAGCAACTACTGCAAATCCTCGTCCTGCTTCTCCTGCCCTTGCTGCTTCAATACTTGCATTTAAAGCAAGTAAACCTGTCTGATTTGCTACATTACTAATTAATCCCATAATATCTTTCATTTTTGTAGCATATTCCTTTAAACTCGTTACTTTTTCTGCTACTTCGTTTCCAGAAGTTTCAGAAGTTTTTACTTGGTGTAACAAGTCATTCATAACTAAATTTCCTTGTTGTAAGTTTTCTTGTGCTATATTAATTTCATCCAAAATACAATGCACCGATTCTTCTACATGATAAATGTGCTGATTGATTAATTCTGTACTTTGTTTTTGTTCTACCATTGCTTCAGCAGCAGTATTTGCTCCAGAAGAAAGCCCTTCCATTGCTTGCTTTGTTGTATCTGTAGCATCTTTAAGTTGTTCTGTTTGTTCTACTACTTGAACAATATTTTCTGTAATATCAACAGCTATTTTCAATGTTTTTTGTAGCAATTCTTCTGATAAATGTTTCTCTTTTGTAGCTTTTTCGATATGAGCATTATTTATTTGACTAATTTTCTTTGTTGACATCATAGTAAATGCTCCAGTCAAAATTAAACAAGCAAAAATAATTTCTGTATTTGTAAGGACTGTTGCATCAAATTGTTCATTGTAAATTAGATATAATGTTTTTGCAATATTTATTATAATACCAAGTATTCCCATAAATGTTAAGAACTTGATATCAACATATACAACAAGTAATACAAAAGCAACAATTATATAACAAAATACTAAATCCGTAGTACTTGTAAACATAATATATCCATATAAAGCTACAAAACCTATACCTAAAATATAACGAATCATAAAAGAATCTTTTTTTCTAAAATAAAAAATTAGTGAAACAATGCACGGAATAAAGCATAATAATACAACTACTGCATAAGATTGAGGTGTTCTTGCTCCCTTGAGGAGTTCGATTAAATAAGCTATTGCCAGAACTATATTGATAATATAAATTCCTGTCATTGCTGTTTCATTTTTACTTTGGTCCGCATACCTTTTTTCAGATAAATCTAATTTCTTTTGTTGCATGACTACCTCCTTTTTCTTTTTGTTAATTTTCAAATAAATATATTATATATTATACAATTGACAAACTATTTTAGTCAATATGAAGTTGCATTTCTTCTTTTATTTTGCTATAATGACATAATATATTTTTTGATTGAGGTATTTTATGAAAACTACTATTTTAATTGCTACTCATAAACGATATCAAATGCCAAAGGATGCTATCTATTTTCCTATTCATGTTGGAAAAGAACAATCTTCTATTACATTGCCTTACTGCTGTGACAATACGGGTGACCATATTTCTGAGAAAAATCCTTACTACTGTGAACTAACGGCTCTTTATTGGGCATGGAAAAATCTTTCTTCTGATTACATTGGGCTTGTTCATTATCGTAGACACTTTGTTTCTAAAAAACCGTTTCCTTTTACAAAAAACAAATTTTCTTATATTTTAAAAGAAAAAGAGTTAAAACAGTTACTCAAAAATAATACTATTTTGCTTCCAAAACCAAGAAATTACTATATAGAAACAAACTATTCTCATTATATTCATGCTCATCCAAAAGAAAGCATAGATAAAACAAAAGAAGTTATTCATTCCCTTTTTCCAGAATATGATATTGCTTTTCAAATAGTAATGAATCGGAGAAAAGCTCATATGTTTAATATTTTTATTATGGAAAAAAGTCTTTTTGATAATTATTGTGAATGGTTATTCACAATTCTTTTTGAATTAGAAAAAATATTAGATATTTCTTCTTATGATAACTATAATCAACGAATTTTTGGTTTTGTCAGCGAACTTTTATTAGATGTTTATATTATAAAACATAATCTTACATATAAAGAACTCCCTGTTTTATTTATGGAAAATGAACATTGGATAAAAAAAATATTTTCTTTTTTAAAACGAAAATTTAGTTCTTAAATCTGTAGGAAGATATTACATTTTTCAAAAGACTTTTGCATATATTATTCTAAAAATAATAAGGATTTTTTATGGATAATTTTTCTCAAGTAAATCCAGCAACAAATATATTCAATGGACGGATTGAAGATATTTCATTTGAAAATGCTACTGCTTTTGTTACAATATCTTATTCTGATTGTTCCACTTGTCCTAGTGCAAGACAGACTGTACAGCTTTTAGTAAATAATAATACACGTATTTTAGATGAAACTGGGAGACCTATTCCTGTTACTTTTCTTAGAACGGGAATGATAGTTAATGCTTCTTTTTCTTCAGCTACAACAAGAAGTATTCCGCCTCAATCAGTTGCTTTTATGATTCGTGTTGTTCGTAGGAATGTTACAGATAATACGACAATAGGAGTAATTACGGATATTAATCGTCAGAATCGTAGCTTTATTACTATTAGTAATGGAAATCCTGTTTCTGTAACTCAATTTAATGTACCAGAAAATGCTATGATTTTTGACCGTTTTGGCAGACCAATGAGTTTTTCAGGCTTAAGACAAGGAATGCGTGTATTTGTACGACATGCTAACTTTATGACGCCTAGTATTCCACCACAAACAACCGCTTTTGAAGTGCAAGTAAGATAATAAATAGAACCCTCCTCTTTTGTTTTAGATAACGAAAGGAGGGTTTTTCTTTTTATATATGTTTTTGTTTTATTTTTTTGTAGGGTGAAGGCTTGTGTTTTTTTTGAGTAGTTTTATTCCTACTCGGAAATTATATTGAAATTAAAAAAGGATAACCCATAATATAGATTGCCCTTTTTTAACTATGACATTATTTTAACTTTAGCATCTTTTAAAACCTGCAAAATTAACACTAATTTCAATCAAACGATATACATCTAAATACGGTTGTATTTCTTCTTCTTTCTCTTTTTCTCGAACTAATTGACAAAATTGTGCAAATACTTTATCTGCTTCTTCTTTATTTCCACCAGATAACTGTTTTAACGCTTCTCCTAGTAACTTAGCATACTCTGTATAATACACTAACAACTTCCAGAAAAATACTACATTCTCTGACTTAGTTGTATTTTGTTTTAAGTTCTCATACACCTTTTCAATTTCTGGTTGAAATTTCTTTGCTTCTTCACATAACAACACAAAATTTTGATGTAATTCTTCTTGCACACGAGGTCCTTTTCCATTAAAATAATCACAATTGGAATAACGAGAAATCGCATGAACATATTCTAATGCTAATTTCCATTCTGTTCCATACATCGCCTGAAAATACTCTTCTTCCACTTCTTCATATGTTAAAGTTTTATCAAACAATAAACGTCCCATCACATAATTTGGCATACTATTTGGAAAAGCTGCTCGTATTTCCTGACAACTAATATAACCATTGAGTCCCAAACTAGATAAATGATGAATGTCTTCTGCAATAATTTTACTAATTCCTACATATCCTAAATCTCCATAATGAGAGCGTCCTAATGGATAATCATATACAAAACTGTCCCCTTCAAAACAATCTTGCCATGTCTGTAAATACATCAAATTTTCATCTAAATCTACTGGCAAACGCATCTGATTTCTCTTATACTCTGGTAAGGAAACTTCCTTTCGTTCTTCTGGATAAGAAGCTAAAAAAGTTCTTGTAATTGGTGCAAACATTAAAGTAAATCTATCTTGATTTCTTAACTTTTCTTTAACTGGTGCATATAATAATTCTTGATACAATAAAAACACTAAATGACAATCTAGTTTTTCTTCTTCCATTTTTTCATCAATTAAGTTTAATAATTGCACGTAATGGTCACTTGGAGCAACATCTCTACAATTTTCACACTCACACATATGGTTCATATCATCTGCCAACCAAATATGTACAAAATCTGCCTGTGGATGTGTTTTTATATAAGAAATCACTCCTTCTGCAAATCTCTCTTGTGCTCTTTTATTAGAATAACAAAGATTTGTATTGAGTGGTACTCGTCCATTTAATTTTCTTACACCTTTCTCTTCTGGTAATAAACAAAGAATTTCTTCGTCTTCTGGTTCACTGTCTATTACCATCCAACCTTCTGCTGGATAACCAAGTGCTTTCGCTGTCCATCCATGACCTACTGTATGTAAAAGAAGGGAACGCTTCTTAATTTCTTCCTCGATTCTTTTATAACATTCTTGATAAAATTCTGGACTCTTATCTTCTTTTTCTATCAAAGGATTGTTCATATGGTCATACCAACGATTTAAGAACGTAAATGGTTCTAAAAACTGTACAAAAAAGCTATTATATCCAACTTTTGGAAGCCAATCGAGAAAATCTACTATATTTTCTAAAGACTCTCCACCTTCAATACAAACACCACGATGAGGGAAAGAAGCCGTTTGCTCTATCTCCATAAAAATATCTTCTTCTTTTACACTCTGAGGCACTATCGTTCCTTCTTTTGTAGGTGTTAAAAATCGAAAACCAACGTTTCTCAGAACTGCATATACTGCAAGCAAAATACTACGTGGATTACTTGCTTTAATATAGCTTCCTTCTTTTGTTATACAAATATGATAACTATCCTGTAACAAAGAATTTGCCATCTGTTCTATTTCAAAACGAATAGTCACTGCATTAGAACACTTTTCTTTTTCGCACATATTATGCACTACTAAAAATGTTTTTCCTACCAAAGAAAGATATTTTTCCAATTCATTTGCCGCAAAAGCAATGGTTTCATTCTCTTTAGGATACTCTAAATAAATTACCATGATTTTCCTTTCTCCTTCTAGTTTTTAAGTAAAATTTTTGAATCAGTGGTTGATAAATAACAATATTTTTGTTAAAATTAATATGTGTAAAATTTTATTATTACACACCTATATTATAACATAAAAAAAAATTTTTGAAAGGAGAAAATAGCACCCTTCCCACCATCCAAAGATAGTGGACTTTCGTGCTAAACAAAATTATGAAAAAACATCAAGTAGCTGTAGTGGGCCTTGGGCAACGAGGGGCTAGTTGGGCAGAACATATTATGTTACGTCCAGACTGTGATTTAGTTGCAATTTGCGATGCATATCCAGACCGTGTAGAAGCTGTACAAAAAAGTGCACAACAAAAAAACATAGACACCATTCGTTATGCTGTTTCGGATTATAAAGAGTTATTAGATAAAAAAGAAATTGAAATTGTTATATTAATTACTGCTTGGGAATATCATGTAGATTTATCTGTAGACTTTATGAAAGCTGGTATCATTACAGCATTAGAAGTTGGTGGTGCTTATGCCTTAGACGACTGCTATCGCCTTATTCAAGCATATGAAGAAACAAAAACACCATTCTTCTTTATGGAAAACTGCTGTTATGGTAAGCGTGAAACTATGATTTTAAACATGGCAAAACAAGGCGTACTTGGAGAAATTGTACATTGTAGTGGAAGTTATGCCCATGATTTAAGAAGCGAAATTGCTCATGGTGAAGAAACAAGACATTATCGTTACCGCAATTACCATAAGAGAAACTGTGATAACTACCCAACGCATGAATTAGGACCAATTGCAAGAATTTTAAATATCAACCATGGAAACCGTATGCTTCAACTTTCCTCTACTGCTTCCAAAGCAGCAGGTCTCGCTCAGTATATTACCGACCATTGTAAACCAGGAAGTAATTTAGAGTTTAAACAAGGAGATATTGTTACAACCGTAATTACTTGTGCTGGCGGAGAAACGATTGTATTAACTTTAGATACTACTCTTCCACGTTATTACAGCAGAGGCTTTGAGGTACGTGGTACAAAGGGAATGTATTTTGAAGACAACGATATGATATTCTTGGATAAAGAACACTATCCAAAATATGAATTCCACAGCAAACCTCTCTGGGGAAATGCAACCGAATATGAAGAACAATATTTAGCTGATATTTGGAGACAAGAAATTGACACTTCTTGGGGACATGATGGCATGGATACTCAAATGTTTAATGATTTTTTAAGTTGTGTAGAACAAGGAAAGCCTATGCCAATTGATGTATATGATGCTGCTACATGGATGTGTATCTCTTGCCTTTCTGAAGCTTCCATCCAAAAAGGTGGTGCACCAGTAGAAATTCCAGACTTCACAAGAGGAAAATGGATTTTAGAATAAAAAGAAAAGGAGTATTTACATACTTATGATAGATATATTAAAAAACTTTGACTTTGGCTTTGATGGAACGGTTACAGAATGTTCTATCTATGGAAATGGTCATATCAATACTACTTATTTAGTAAAAATTCAAGGGGAAGACCAAGAAAAAAGTTTTATTTTACAACGTATCAACACACAAATCTTTAAACATCCAGAAGAATTAATGCATAACATTTCTCTTGTTACAAAGCATTTAACAGAAAAAATTGCAGCAGAAGGTGGCAATCCAGAACGAGAAACCTTATGGGTAATCCCAACAAAAGAGGGCAAATCCTACTATGTGGATGAACAAGAACAATACTACCGTGTTTATAAATTTATCGATAATACGATTTGTTTTGAAACCGTAAGCACTCCAATTGATTTTTATGAAAGTGCTGTATCCTTTGGACATTTCCAAGCCCTTTTAGCTGATTTTCCAGCAGAACAGTTATATGAAGTAATTCCTGCTTTCCATAATACAAAATCTCGTTTTGCACGCTTCTGTGAAGTAGTAAAAGAAGACAAAGTAGGCCGTGCTGCTTCCGTACAAGAAGAAATTCGTTTTGTCATGGAACGAGAAGCATTAGCAGGTGAACTCCTTGCTTTACAGGCAGAAGGCAAACTTCCATTAAGAGTGACTCATAATGATACTAAATTAAATAATATTTTATTTGATAATAAAACAAAAAAAGGGCTTTGCGTTGTAGACCTAGATACCGTTATGCCTGGTCTTGCAGTCAATGATTTCGGTGATTCGATTCGTTTTGGAGCTAGTACTGCACTTGAAGATGAACCAGATTTAAGTAAAGTTTCTTGTAGTATGGAATTATTTGACCTTTACACAAAAGGCTTTATTGAAGGCTGTGGTGGTCGTTTAACATTAGACGAATTAAAAGCACTCCCTCTTGGAGCTAAAACAATGACCTTTGAATGTGGTATGCGTTTCTTAACAGACTACTTAGAAGGTGACGTTTACTTCAAGATACATAGAGAAGGACACAACCTTGACCGTTGCCGTACCCAGTTTAAACTTGTAAAAGATATGGAAGACAAGTGGGAACAAATGAATCAAATTGTAAAACAATATATCTAAAAAAATTCTATGGGGCTATTAAGAAAATAGCCCCACAAAAATTTATATACTCTTTATTTTGTTATTTCCTCAAATGCTTTTAACCATTCCCTTTTCATTAGTTCATGTCCCATAGCCGTTGGATGAACTCCATCTAATAACCAATAATCATTTGGAGCATTTTTTGCTGCTTCATCAAATTTATCTTGTAAAGGAATAAAAACAAGCTGATACTTTTCTGCTACCTTTTTTGCTTTCTCTGCTCTCTTTTTTACTTCGGAACGAAAAACATTCCATCGATTTGGTTCTTCTTCTGTATTCTCTGTTGCAGAAGCTTCTAAGCAAAATGGTTCTAAAATCATAATTTTTACTTCTGGAAGGGCTTCTTTGATTTCTTCAATTAACATACTATAAATCTTTTCAAACTTATCTGCTGCCACTCCATTGCAACCATATTTTGGCGACTCATGCCATACATCATTTACTCCAATTAAAATACTCATATAATCTGGCTTTAAATTAATAATATCCGCTTTGATTCTAGCATATAAATCTACAATTCGATTACCACTAATGCCTCTATTATAGAATGTATACTCTCCCGGATTTTCTAATCCTAAATATGCTGCTGCTAATAATGCATATCCGTTTCCTAATCCACCTAACGTACTCACCCTTCCGCAATCTGTAATAGAATCGCCCTGAAATAAAATTGTTTTCATATCATTCTCCTTTCAACTCCAGTAATTGATTGGATTTTTCACCTAAAATTTATTATAATAATTATATAGTCTCCTTTAAACACTCTAAAATACATACTCTGTATTCAATAGCACTATGTGATGGCTCCCATAACAACGCAATCGAACCATCTGGCAATTCATCTATACAAGAATAACAATATCCCTCTAAAGAATTTGGAACTTCATAAGTATCTATTAATGCTAATTCATTTCCTTCTTCTACTGTAAATACAAATAATTTACCATTCTTACGTTCAGGACCTGCTGGACATCCTACTATAATCACTTGTTTTTCATTCAAAGAACGTGAATAAGCAAGAGCTGTTACATTACAAGTAGATTCTACAGAAATTTCTGTTGCTTTTCCTCTACCAAATACATACTCTCCTGCTTCATTTTTCACTGCATCTGCATAACAAATCTTTCCTGTAAAATTACGATAAAACATACGGATTGTTCCATCCTTTAATTCTACTAATTCACTTTCGGAACTTGCCATATTCAATACTTCATTTGTACGTTTCCAAGTCTTTGCATTATCAGAAGAATAAATAAAACTTGAAAATTCCTTACCATTTTGATGATTATAAAATGGTAACAAAATATCACCTGTCTTTGTCAATGTACCTTTACCCGGAGATACTAATAAACCAGTTTCTTCATCACGCTTTATCTGTGGATTTAAAATAACTGGATTTCCCCAAGTTCTACCATTATCTTTAGAAGATACCATCCACATATAACCTGTATTATACACATGAAGTATCGAATCTTTATAAAATGCATTTTGCTGAATCATAGTATCTGTATTTACTTGTTTCTGTGTTAAATCAGCAACATATGCTCCATCTTTTACAGTATACAAATTATACCATTCATCAACTGCATATTCTGTTACCATATTGTCAACACGTTTTACTACAGGTGCATAACCATTTTCATTAAAATCACCTACATAATATTCATATGTAGCTATATCATCTTCTACTGGTTGAATATTTACATTATCATAATTAGAAGTCAATGGCAGACGGTCTACACCATCTACTTTAATATAACCTGTTCCTTGTCCTGGGAACTTATACAAGTAATAAGTCGTTACACCTGTTGGATTAACATCAGCAAGACAATAAATCGTTCCATCTGCTCCTTTTACTAACACTGGGTCAATCACGGTTGTTGCTAAAGTAGAAGCATATCCTTTACTATCTGGAAAATAAATTGGGAAATTATAACACCATGTCTTTCCTCCATCTGTAGAAATAGCACCTATCGTATCTAATCCACCACCATCTTCGGTTGTTTCATATCTTGCATCTGCTGCTGCCACAAGTGTACCATCAGAAAGAGTAATTAACGCTGGAATACGAAAATACTGGCTATCCCCTGTTCCACTGTGAAATGGCTGTTCCTTTGTCACATTCTTTGCCATCACAGGAATACTTCCTGCTTTTAATAATTGACCTTTTGAAAGTACCTCTCTTATTTTTTCATTAACACGAGAACGAATCGCTACCATTTCTGTAATCGTTCTAGGATATTGTTTTAATTCTACCTTTGTACTGCCTTCCGGCTCAATACAAGCAAGTACAGTTTCCCTGTCTGTCAATTGCTCTAAGTATTTCATAGCACGAAAATCAGCCATCGTCTCTCCCATCAACATAATACGAAGGGACTCTTCTGGCACACCATCTTTGCCCGGATATACAAGGAACGCATCTCCGGAAGGGAAAGCTCTATCTGCATCAGTACAACGATATGGGTCAATTGGAGCAACCGAAAACTGTGCATTATAAAAATTATAACCCCAATGTAAGAAACCATCTAAGTTATATTTATAGAGTTGCGTTCCTAAAATTCTTGTACGAGTTCCCGGCATAGAAATAAAACGATTAGTCACATCATTTCCTTGAGCTGTACAATAATAAGTCAACAACTTTTCTGGACGATTTTCTAAAAATGGCTGAATATGGTCAATCGCACAAACTGGCTGTGGAATTAAACCTGTTTCATAAAAAGCATAATCGGAAAGAGCATCGAACATACAATAGCCTTCTAATTCTTCTGCTACGATATTTTTTGCTGCACGATACGTATCTATTTGCCACATTGCTGGTTCATCCGAAACATGGAACCATGTAACATCTTCAATTTCCAAACGCTTTAATTCTACTTTTAATGCTCTTAAAAACTGCTGTAAAAATGTTTTATATTCTTCGGAAGAAGCATTTGTTTCCCAACCAAACAATTTGCACTCTTTTCCATCTTTTTCGCCCATAATTTTAGGTGCTGCATTTGCTCCCCACTGACTAAATAAATGAGAGATTTCAATATATTTCATACCGCATTTTTTACAAATGGATACCCAACGCTCAAATTTGCTAAAATCAAAGGAATATCCATCTTCTTCTACTTTTACACCAACTAACTGTACGGTACGGCGTTCTCCACCAACTGCGGTATCAAGAGGTGGGGTAAACACTGGTGTTAAAATCATATTACAACTACGTTTTACCGCAGTACGAATAAAATTTTCAATAATACGCCAATGTTCTTCAGAAAATACTTCTACATTATAATAATTTGCCAAACAATCTGTATGGAACCATTCTGTATGTGGAATAGAAAGTGGTGGCAACGAAGCGTCTAATACTTCATAAGTAACTTCTGCACTTCCATAAGTAACATCTCCATTTTTCAAGGAAATCTTCACTGGATAAAGCCCTGCTGCCAACCCTTCCGTATCTACATCAATCCAAAGACTTCTCCATTGCATTGGAATTAACACAATTTGATTTTTTGGAATCAAAGCCAAACGGTCTGGATAAAGTCCTGGTTCTGTTACTAAATAATTATCATCATGATTCCAGTGACATGGGTATTCACAAGGTACTAATTCTACGGTACGCACTTGTATCTTATCTGCGATTGGAGAAGTAATTTCTACTTTTGCACTTCCTTTGTAATCAAAATTCCAACGGTAGGCAAATTGAAATGATATCGTTTCCCCTTGTAACGCTGTCAACACTTGTGTCATTGCTTCTCCCGAAGGTTCTTTTGCTGGAAACACTTTTTCCAACGAAGTAACTAGTTTACAACGAATTTCATTCATGGAATGTCATCCTCCATTCTTTTTATTATTTTTTAATTTATTTACTATATAGAGGAAAAACTTTTTACGTCCTTCACAATATATATTTTTTTGTAATACTCCATTCGCAAAGACATCTCGTTCTCTACGACAACCGCCACGACAAAGACCTAACACCAAACAATTTTTACAATCTTCCTCAATTGGAAAAGATTCTTTGATAAATTGACGCATCACAGCACTTTGTTCTAATTCCTTTAAGTTCATTTTTACAATATTTCCAAGAAAATACTTATCTTCACAATAAAAATCACAAGGATAAATGCTTCCATCTGCTTCTATAACAAGCTGTCCTAAACAACGCCCTATCATATCACATTGTTCTACACGTCCACCATATAATCTTGCCATGATATTATCTAAATGACGCACAAAAACTCTATTCTTAGTATGCAAATCATTCCAATATAGGTCAAATAATTGTTTCTGAAATTGATAATATTGCTCATTATCCATAGCAAATCCTGTTTGAAATGGTATTGTTCCAATTGGTTCTAAACAAGGAATAAACTGTAGATAAGAAAAACCTTGTTGTTTAAAAAATTCCCATATTTCTTTGATGTACTTTGCAGAATATGCTGTTACTACAGACAATATATTAAATTCTACTTCATATTTTCTTAATAAAGCAATTCCTTCCATTACCTTATCAAATGTTCCTTCATGTCCTAATGAATACCGATAATAATCATGTACGTTCCTTGGTCCATCCAAAGAAACGCCTAAAAGAAATTCTTTTTCTCGAAATAGCTTACAAAATTCCTCTGATAAATTTGTACCATTTGTTTGAAGAGAATAAATAATCTTACTTCCTGCTTGATTTTTCTTCTCTACTTGACTTACAAAATACTCGTAAAATTCTATCCCTACTAATAATGGTTCACCACCTTGAAAACAATAGGTTACCAAACCTCCCTCAGCAAAAGACAATGTTTTTTCTATTAAATGATCAACAACTTCTCTGCTCATAATTCCATAAGAATACTGTTCTCTATGTTTTGCTGTATCTCTATAAAAACAATACGCACAATCCATATTGCATAAAGAGGAGGCTGGTTTTATTAGTGCTGTAATATTTTTTTTCATGCTTTAATCCTCTATGATTGGACGATATCCTTCTGCTTTTTCTATCCAATCTAACAAACGAACTCTTAACTTCTGTTTTATTTCCCTATATTCTACATTTTCCACAACATTATACAACTGATTTGGGTCTTTCTTTAAATCATATAAAAAGTCATCTGCATAAATAGATGATGAGGCTACTTGATTTCCATTACAATTTGGTGCATAAACGGAATAAGTATATTCTGCGGTACGAATCGCTCTGCCTACTCGACTTTCCGATATTTGAGCAAATACTTCATTTGGTCTATCTGGATTTTTATGTTCTACAACATCCAACAGATTTTCTCCAATCATCGCATCTCCTACGTCTACACCTGCTAATGCTAAAATCGTTTTTGGCAAACTTTCTGTACTTACTAGTTCTTCTACTACTTTACCTCCTTGATAAGGTCCACCTGTAATGACAAGAGGTACTCTCAAACAGGCATCATGACAAGAACGCTTATAATCATCACCACCATTTAAATGATTATCTTTATTTCTTGTTTTAAAATGTGAACCATGGTCAGATGCAAAAATAATGACTGTATTTTCATATAGATTCTTTTCTTTTAAACATTGAATCAATTTTCCAAGATTTTCATCTAAACTTGCACAAGCCCCAAGATAGTCTGGATATTCCTCTTTATAATCTCCATCTAATGCCTTCAAATCTGCAGGTACTTCGTAATCTTTATACTTTTCCTTAGAGCCTATTGGTCCTTCATAGTGTCCACGGTCATTTTGATGATGCGGTTCAATATGAGAAATTGTCATAAAAAATGGCTTTTCCGATTTTTGCTCTAAAAACTCTAACGCAAAGTCGGTAATACAATCTGCACGATATCCTTCAAAATCAATTCGATTGTTATGCTCATCAAATACATAACCATCATATCCATGTGAAGTAAATTCTAGTACATCTGCTGCTCTCCAAAATCCAGTATATCCACCACGATATTCTTCTGGAATGGCTGTAATCGTATGGTCAATTCTATGTGGTTTTCCTATTTCACCATCACTTGCTAAATGCCATTTTCCAATATAAGCTGTTTCATATCCTGCTTCTTCCATATAATTAGCTACTGTTTTTACATCTAATGGCAACATAACATTATTTCTAAAACATCCTATTTCCGTTGGATACTTTCCTGTTTGAAATAACGCACGACATGGTCCACATACTGGCTGAGGAGAAAATGCATATTCAAACTTTACCCCTTCTTCTGCTATTTTATCCAAATTTGGAGTAATATCCAACCTCTGACCATAACAACCACAAGTATCAGCACGTTGTTGGTCTGTAAAATAAAATATAATATTTGGTTTGTTATTCATCTCTACCTACCTCCTAAAACTCTTTTTTGCCCTGCTCAATATTATTTTTAATCTTTATAATTATCTACAAAAACACACATTCTCTTAAAACCAAACTATTTTTTCTTTTTTCGTACTATCTTACGAACTAAAACTACTATTAATATAATAATCAATATGATAACAAAAAGCAATACTGCTATCACACCAATAATTAAGAAAAAGAACTGATTTGGACTCTTTAATAAATCTCCAATATTCTTACTATCTTCTACTACTTTTCGCCCTTCTTCTTTTGCATATCGTTCTGGTACATTTGGAATACCATTGCCATCGGTATCTTCGAACGATTCCATATACCCTGCAATTGCTTCCCAAGCTTTTAATTCTCTGCCTTCTGTCATAATAATTGCATCTAAAAATCCGTCCATTGGTGTACCATCTGCATTTTTTGGTATAATCGAAAGCAATCCAAAGGAAAGATCTGTTACCGAACCAATCAATCTTGCACTATATAAATCCGAAACTAAACGATATAATTTATCGTCTTCTAATTCACTACGTTCTCCACTCAATGTTACTAAATGAGCATCCATAGATTTATTTAAAATCATTCGATTTGGATTAAAGGTCCATTGAAGCCCTGATGTATATAACCTTGCAGAAGACATCAATGGTGAAATCGAAGCATCAATTTCTGCTACTATCTTTAATTCTTTTCCTGTTAAATAAAAACTAATCAAAGGATATCCTGCAAAACCATCTTCACCAATACCAAGAGAAAATGAGTTAAACACATCTTCTACCGTAATATTACCAATCGAATACGTTTCACGTACCAAACCTGCTGGAACAACCGCAATATCAACAGGAACACCATCCCATTCTGGTAAGCTCTCTACTTTATAACGATAAGAATCCGCCATAATACTTCCCAAATTACGCTCTACATGTTTCGAAGCCAGTGTGGAAGAATCTACAAAATCTACTGCATTTTCTGCTAAAATTTGGTCTCTTGTATAACCATAACGATTCAAATAATTGACATCAATCAATGATACATAGTCATCTATCTTACTTTGCATTTCTGTATCTTGTGGAACATCGGTTGTAATTGGAAGTAACTCATATTCATTTAATTTCCAAGTATCATCTGCTTGCTGTTCTAATGACATTGAGCCTAAATACTTTCCATACTCGCCAGCAGAAACAATATACGTTGTTCCATGCACAATTGGCTCAGAAAGTTTTGTATGGGTATGTCCACTAATAATAACATCAATTTCAGGTACATTTTTTGCTAAGATTTCATCTTCGGATTTTGTCTCGTCTTCCCATGTTCCACTATGAGAAAGACAAACTATCATATCTGCATCTTCATTTGCCTGAATTTTTGCTACGGTTTCTTTTGCTGCTTCTATTTGGTCTTTAAAAACTAATTCACAAAATGGAGAACATTCTAGTGCATTGATTCCATAAATACCCATAATTGCAATATTTACATCTCCTTTTTGTACCATAATGTAATCTTTTACACCATAGGTTTCCATTGCATCTAATAAAGCAAGACTATCTTTGCTAAATTGTACTTCTCTTGTCATTTCCCAATCCAAATTAGAAATCACCATCGAAGGAAGTATATCTCCACTTTCCTTTGCTCGAAGCAATGCATTTTTTAAACCACTTGGACCATAGTCAAACTCATGATTACCAATCGTTGTTGCTTCAATGCCAAGTGCACCTAACACTCGTAACTCTGCGGACTCTGTTTCAAAAATAGACTGAACTAAAGTACCCATAGAAAAATCACCAGCATCTACAAACAATGTATTAGGATTTTTTGCAAACTGTTCTTTTGCCAATGTTTTAATTCTAGACAAACCACCCATTTTTACTGTTTTTCCATCTTCTACCGTAGAAAATGTGTTCAAATGAGAATGTACATCATGTACAAATAATAAATCTACTGTTTTTCCTTTTTCTTCTGCTTGTACAGAAAAAGGCATGGCAAGTGTTACAATCATTGCAATTGTAAAAATAATTGCTAAAAATTTTTTCTGTATTTTCATAATAGTATCCTTTCTTAGTATTTTTCTTTAAATTTTTATTTTTGTGAAAACATATAATTTTTTATTACAACACATAATAATAGTAACTATTCTTTTATGATATCTATGAATTCAATTCCATAATATTGAAAACACTGTATCGCTACCTCATCAATTTGTTCTCCAGGTACTACAATCGGAATGGCTGGTGGACAAGTTGCCGTTGGCATTCGACAAATTTCCCCTACTGCCTGTTCTACTGCTACTACTTCTCCTAAAGAAAAGAAGGCTTCTCTTACAGACATTACTTTTTTTGCACTTTTTAAAACAGGCACTTTCTTTTCTTCTATGGAAACTGAAATGACTTCTTGCTTATGATAAGAAAGATTTTTTAACACTTCTACAAGTTGTTTTAACTCTTCTTCCTTATTTTTTGGTGTTATCATCAAAACTAAATAGTCATTATCTGCATATTCGCATTCCATGTTATGTTCCCGAAGTACATTAGCTAATTCCTGCCCTGTCATACAAGGAGATACTTTTATTGTAATACGCAATGGGTCTGTTTCTACTACCTGCCAACCGTATTCACACAATTTTTGTTTTACATTTTCTACTTGAAGAAGCATATGATAAAGTTTTTCTTTATATCCATCTGACAAATAGGCATTACATAAATCTAATGATTGTAAAATCAAATACGATGGACTTGTAGAACCAAACAGTTCCATTGCTTGTTTTGCTTGTTTCTCTAAACCTTTTGGAGCATTGCTACTAATATGTAAATACGCTCCTCCTGTCAATACGGGCAATGTTTTATGAGCAGAATCACAACACATATCGGCACCAAGCTGTATTGGATGTCTAGAAGACTCTAAAAAATGTAAATACGCCCCATGAGCATTATCTACTATTAATAATGTCTTATTCTTATGACAGACATCCGCAAGTTCTCTAATGTCTGCCTGTCCACCAAGATAATTTGGACTTGTGATATACACTGCTGCCACCGTATTATTTTGTGCTTGTAACACCTCTTCTACTTGTCTTACGGATACGGTACAACTACAAAGAGAAGCATCTTCTTCCTCTGGCCACAACCAAACAATGTCAAAATCAAGTAATATGGAAGCATAAAGAAAAGATTTATGAACATTTCTTGCTGCTATTACTACAGGACGATGATTTTCTTGGCTATCATTTTCTTCCGCTATATTTTTTATTTCCATTGGTGAAGTTAGCATATTTTTTTTCATTTCTTGTTGTTTTTTGGTACTGTTCCACCATCTTCTTGCTAGTTCTAGCATTGCTCGAACACATTGACTTGAGCCTTCTGTAGAAAATAAGGTGCTTCCTGTACCAAATAACTGTGTAGCTATTGCTTCACTTTCTGCAATAATACCAGAAGCTTCATAAAGTGCATCTGCTCCAGAAATTTCGGTAATATCCTCCGCCTCACAACCAAGCATTGCTTGTCCTTTATGTCCCGGCATATGAAATCGAATTCCTTCGGATTGTTTATACTTTGTTACGAAATCTACAATCGGAGTTTTCATATTATTTTTCTTTTTCTGCATCTTCTGCTACCTTAATCATAATAGCACATTCGATTCTCTTCTTAAATAATTCACAACCAGGCTCATAAATACCACGAATCGAACCACTTGCATGATATGCATTTGCAGCACAACCACCAGAACAATATAATTTTGCCCAACAATCTTTACAATCTAGTCTAGAATATGCATTACAACTACGAAAATCTTCTCTTAAAGCCTCATTAGTTACGCCATTCCAAATATCACCTAACTTGTAAGCTTCATCCCCTACAAACTGATGACAAGGATATAAATCTCCCCAAGGAGTTACTGCCATATACTCTGTACCAGAACCACAACCAGAAATTCTCTTATAAACACAAGGACCTTCCGTCAAGTCAAGCATATAGTGGTAAAAGGTAAAGCCTCTGCCCTCTTTTTTACGTTTTATCATTTCCTTTGCTAAAATTTCATACTGTTCTTTTACAATTTCTAAATCCTCTTTTGTCAATGCCGCAGGGTCATCAGAAGAACTAACTACTGGTTCCATACTAAGCTCTGTAAAACCAAGGTCTGCCATATGAAACACATCTTTTGTAAAATCAGGATTTGCATGAGTAAATGTCCCTCTCATATAATATCCTTGTCCGCCTCTTGATTCTACCAATTGTTTAAACTTTGGAACAATTTTATCATAACTTCCATTCCCTGCATAGTCTACACGCTTTAAATCATTGATTTCTTTACGACCATCCAAACTAAGTACCACATTGCTCATTTCTTTATTTGCAAATGCAATGACATCTTCATCAATTAACATACCATTCGTTGTCAATGTAAAACGGAAATTTTTATTATGCTCCTTTTCTACACTTCTTGCATACTCTACTAACTGCTTTACTATGTCCCAATTCATGAGTGGTTCACCACCAAAGAAATCCACTTCTAAATTTCTTCTCTTACCAGAGTTTTCTATCAGAAAATCTAAGGCTCTCTTACCTACTTCAAAACTCATCAAAGCACGGTCTCCATGATATTTTCCCTGACTAGCAAAACAATAAGAGCAATTCAAATTGCAAGTATGGGCTACATGTAAACATAATGCCTTAATGACATTCCCAGAACGCTCTTTAAACTTTCCTGCCATATCAGCAAATGTATCTTCAGTGTACAATTTTCCCATCTTTACAAGAGTTCTAATGTCTTCCATACAAAAATGCAATTCTTCCTCTGTTACATCCGAACGATGCCCATACTTTTGCATCATTTCTTCTACAATCTCTTCCTCTGTCTTTTCTTTAAACATAGCAATCATATCATAAGCTACTTCATCTACCACATGTATTGCACCAGAACAAGTGTCCAATACTATGTTATATCCATTTAATTTATATTGATGTACCATAATTTCCCCTTTCTAATATTACACTAATACTTTCATAACGAAAAAAATGCCACTATAACAGTAGCATTTTTTATTTCTGATAATGATGACTTATTTTTCTGTGTTTTCACACTGCTGATTAGCAACACCACAGCTAGTCTTACAAGCAGACTGACAAGATGTCTGACATTCTCCACAGCCACCGTTCTTTGCACTCTCGCAAAGGTTACGAGTTTCAAGAGTCTTAATTCTTTCCATGAGCTATTCTCCATTTTCATTAAAATTGATAATGATAAAACATCATTATTTTCTATAGTATAACATAAAGCAAGGTATGAGTCAAGAATTCTGATTTTTTATTTTTAGTTACGTTACTGTTCACGTTACTGTTCACACCCTACTTATATTCTAAATTTCTAAAGATTATATTTTGATTTGCTATTTCAAATAAATTTTGTTAAAATAACTGTATTAGAACTAGATAGGACGAAAGAACATGAAAGAAAAAGTATACCCTATTCCATTAGAAAAACAAATTTCTATCATGAAAGAAACCATAGCATATCAAGAACGTCTTCTGGAATTACAAGAGGAAGAAAGAAAACTACAGAATCAATTACAAGAAACACTTATGGAGCAAAACATCACTCTTTCGCAACAAGTAGAGAAGTTACATATTTTTTGCAAAAAAATGACCGATAAGTTAGATGAATTAGGAATTCCCTATGACTCTATGTAAGAAAAAAGGAGTATTTGAACCAGTATGCATTCTAATTTTGAGTATATCACAACACTACAATATCAAAATCAAGCATTAAAGAAAAAACTACACTCTTTCGAATCAGGGAAGCAGTATGTCCAACTACAAGCAAATGCTCAAAAGCAACTTAGGAAAAAAGAGCAAGAAATTTGTGATTTAAAAACAGAATTAGAACAAGCACATCGAACCATCCTTTTAGTAAGGAAACAATGGTTTGAAGTTTTTGAAGATGTAGAAAAAGAACATTCCATTCTTGTGAAAAAATTAAAACAAAAAATCAACCATCTCACACAACAACTTCTCGATATGACACAAAAGTATGAGCAAGTACAACAAAAATTAAAAGAAAAAAGACAAGAATGCTATGCGATTCAAAGGGAATTAGAAGAAGAAAAAGGGAAAAATGTAAAATTAACTGCTCAAATCAACCGAGACTATGAAAATTCTTCTCTATCCTCTTCGAAAATGATACATCACAAAAAGATTTCGAATAGCAGAGAAAAGACAGGAAGAAAACCAGGCGGACAACCAGGGCATCAGGGACATGGTCGTAAAAAACAGATACCAACGATGCCACCTATCGTATTGCCACCACCACAAGAAGTAATCGAACAGGAGGAATTTCAAAAAACAAGAAAGAGAATAAAAAAACAACTGGTGAATGTACGTGTTCTGCTAGAAGTAAAAGAATATCATGCTGAGGTATACTACAATGCGAAGACAGGAGAACGTATCCATGCGAAGTTTCCCAAAGGTGTAGTCAATGATGTAAACTATGGAGGTAGTATCAAAGCATTTCTTTTCTTATTAAATCAGGGTTGTTGCACTTCGATTGATAAAAGTAGAGCATTTTTATCCGATATCACGGAAGGAAAACTACAAATATCCAAAGGCATGATAAATAAACTAAGTAAAGAGTTTGCCTTAAAATCAGAAGCAGAACGAAAGCGTGTATTTGCAGATTTATTGTTGTGTCCTGTATTACATACGGATGCTACGAATGCGAAAGTTAACGGAACGAGTGCTGCTGTGTATGTGCTAGTCCCGAAGGAAAGGCATTATACTTTGCACGAGAAAACAAAGGACACAAAGGAGTGAAAGGTACGGTCGTAGAGGATTATCAAGGAATCCTAGTCCATGACCATGAACGTACCTTTTATCGTTATGGAACGAATCATCAAGAATGTCTCGCTCATGTGTTGCGTTATCTAAAAAATAGTATCGAAAATGAATCAGAACGTACTTGGAATAAAAAAATGCGTGTTTTGATACAAGAAATGATTCATTATCGAAATAGTTGTTGCAAGGAAACTGAAGTAACAGCAGAAAAAGTGAGAGAATTGGAAGAACGCTATCGTAAGATACTAGAACAAGCAAAAGAGGAATACGAAGATGTTCCACCAAGTGAGTATTATAAAGAAGGATATAATTTATATCTTCGAATGAAAGGATATGAAAAAAATCACCTTCTTTTTCTGCATGATAAAAGAGTTCCACCAACGAATAATGAAGCGGAGAGACTCTTACGAAGTTATAAACGAAAACAACAGCAGGCAATGACCTTTCGAAGTTTCGAGCAACTCGAATTCCTTTGTGAGTGCATGAGCATGCTAGTTTTGATGCGACAAAAAGAAGAAACGAATGTATTTCAAAGAGTAGCTCAAGAGACTGTAAATAATTTTGTGTCTTTAGAGATTTAATATCCTGTTATTCTTCA
>CALAEX010000129.1 GCA_937891165.1 uncultured Lachnospiraceae bacterium
AATTACATTTTGTGAATAGTGCAGGTGCTGATACAGCGCTAAATTTTAGTAGTGGCGGTACTTGCTATTTATTAGGTTCATTTGGCACAAACACAACAAAAACTTTTAATGTATCCAGTATTACAGGATTTGGTTCGTTTACAATAAATAATTTTTTGTTGGGTGTGACTTCAGTTAAAACATATTTAACTGGTCCTAATTTATCAGCATCAAAAAATATCACAAAATCTTATAATGCATCGACTGGGATTTTAACAATTACAAGTCCACAATGTGTCACTAATACATATACTTGTAATTGCGATATAGATTTTGCTGCAAGACTTGATAATTTGGTTGGTTATGTTTGGTTATTTACTGGAGCAGTTATGAATTTATAAGATTCCACTCAAAAATACTAGATTCTAACAGTTCTGTAAAATCGGATTTATCTATAATTAAGTTAAGGAGGTTATTAATCATGACTAAAATTTTAGGTAATTCTATTGCTACAGCAGAACAGATGAATCAGTATTTATTATCTGTAAACCCAAATCCTAAAATTAAGATTCCATCTCTTACACTCTGTCAATTATTCCTTTATATGGGATTCTTGGAGGGTGTTCGTGGGGATATCTTATTTGCTCAGTCTTGTAAAGAAACAGGATATTTTGGTTATGGCGGAACCGTTGTTCCCGAACAGAATAATTATTCAGGTCTTGGTACTACAAATGCAAGTACCAGAGGTGCATACTTCCCTGATGAAGCAACAGGTATTTTAGCTCAAGCACAACATGCAAAATGTTATGCCACATTAGATCCATTAAACTATGTTTGTGTTGACCCGAGATATGATTTACTCGTTAAATATGGAAAAGCTGGCACAGCACAACACTGGGAACAGTTGGGTGGAACTTGGGCTGTTCCTGGTTATGATACTAAAAAATATTCTTCTTTAGAAGAAGCCAATAACGCTAAAAATAGTTATGGTTATCAGATTATTCAAATCTATGAAAAAATCATAGCTATTGGCAAAGAAAATACTCCAGTAACTCCAGAACCTAAACCAGTAGAACCTACAGTTCCCACTACACCAACAAAGAAATTCAAAGTATGTATTGACCCTGGTCATCATGGAAGATATAATCGTTGCCCTGGTATTCCAGAATATTATGAATCTGAAGTAATGTGGAAATTATCCATGTTACAAAAAGATATCTTTGAAAAATTAGGTGTTGAAGTTGTTATGACAAGAACAGACCCAAACAAAGATTTGGCGTTAAAAGAACGAGGTATGACTTCTGCTGGATGTGATTTATTTATTTCTAACCATTCTAATGCCGTTGGAAGTGGTATGAATGAAAATGTTGATTACCCGGCAATTTTCTATCTTGTAGAAAATTATTCTGTATTATCTGACGATTTAAGTAAAGAAATTGGAGAATTGCTTGCTACGTGTATTGCAGAAACTATGGGCACGGCACAAAAAGGAAAAGCTCTTACAAAGAAATCAGGTAATGACCGAAATGGTGATGGTATTATGAATGACAACTATTATGGAGTTCTTCATGGTGCTGCACTTGTAGATGTTCCTGGTTTAATCTTAGAACACTCTTTCCATACAAATAGTAAAGCTGTTAGATGGTTGCTTAATGATGTGAATTTAGCATTACTTGCTGATGCTGAATGTAGATGTATTTTAAACTGGCTTGAAAAGAGATATGGTGTATCACCTACAGTTAAACCAGTTACGCCACCAGCAAGCTCAACAACCGATACTCAAAAAGAAAACAAAGTGCTTTATCGAGTTCAGGTCGGTGCATTTGGTGATTTGAAAAATGCTCAGGATATCATTAATCGTATTACAGCAATGGGTTATAAATATACCATTAAATATGATGAAGTGAAGAAACTTCATAAAGTCCAAGTTGGGGCATTTGAGAATAAAGATAACGCAGTAGCTTTTAAGGAAAAACTCAAAAAAGAAGGAATTGGTAGTTTTATTCCTTAGAATTATAATAAATTACTAGATTTTTTCCTTTAGAGAAAGGATGGTATTGAATTTAGCACAATTAATTTTCTCTATCTCTCGGTAAAACACGGGAGATAGAGAAATCTTATTTAACTAAATAGTAATGTCACTAAGGTTAAAACATATGTAGGAACTGATGGAAAATTACATTTTGTGAATAGTGCAGGTGCTGATACAGTACTCCCTTTTAGCAATAATAGTGGGAACGTATTGATAGCTTTTGGAGTTGGTAAAACAGGTAGAAATACTGTAACTGCATCGATATATAAATTTAATAGTGAGTTTATTTCTGTTAGTGGTGGTGTAGGAACTGTATTAAAATCATTTACTGGTACAGTACAATTGGTAGATTCTGGACTTGGATCAAGCTGGGTTCGTTTTTACCATAATTCGACTAATGTAATAAGCGGTACTTCTAGTAAGCAAATAACGTTTAATGCTGGTGACACTTTTTATTCACAATCTTATCAAGACCCTAGTATAAACTATAGTGGTAGTACATATGTTATTTATAAATAACCAAAACCTTGATTTTCGATAATGAATTAGTTTAAATAGAGACTAGAGTTTATTAACTCTAGTCTCTATTTATTTTTTATTTTATTTCGTCAGTTGAATCTGATGTTAGTACGATATAGAGTTACTCTTTTACTGTATGACCATATAATTCCAAAAACATACTTAACTGGTCAACCTTAATATTCGATGGTTTATGTATTTCAGTATCTTCTTTACTAAACACACCAGAAAATTCAGGGTCGTCCAATGGTTCATAAATATACATCCCATTATATAAGAACTGATATATTTTGAAAAATCCAAGTTCATATAAATAAATTTTTAATTCCTTGCTTAATATCGTAGGATCAAACATTATTTTTTGAGCATTTATAAATACAGATTCATCAGAACCAACAACTATATTTTTTTCTTCATCCCAAGTACATACTATTTCGATATTAGTATATCCTCTTTCACTATCTGTTTTCGTAAATAACTTTGTTAAAGTTAATTGTTGATTTGGATGAACTCTACAGAAATCTTTATACTCTGGTTTCTCTATTTCTCGCTCAACAATCAAAAACTTACTCATATCCCTATAGTCTTCGAATCTCTTTTTATATTCTTCCATATTTGTAAATGCATAAAGAAAAGGTTTTAATTTACTATTTGGATTCGGGTCACTAAAGAAAAACATAAATATTTTCATACTTGAGTTCTCCCATACATATGTTTTTGTTCATGAAGCATAGAACCAAATGATGTTCGTTCATTAATTTCTAACTGAGTTTCTATAAACATCAATCCTCGACTTGATATATTATGGATTCCTTCTCTCTCACTTCTACAATCCATATAGTCTGAAGGTTGTTTAACCTTACTTTGTTCAATCATGAGTCCTCTAACATTTCTGTTCATATTCATTCTTCTTGTGTATTCAGTTTCTGATAATGGTTTTGTTTTTATATCAGATGCCGCTTTTTCTTGTCTAGCTAAAGAATCACTTCCTACAGAAGTTTTTACACGGTCCTCTTCATTAACTTGACTCTTGAATTGTATATGATACTGTATAAAATTTGACATAAATATTTACCTGCTATTAAATAAGTATTTATGAATACTTATTTTCCATCTCTTCATAAGAGTCTTTAAACCTATATAGCCCTAGGCGAAATTTAAAACTAAGCACTTCTTATCTTTTAGATTCAAAAGATTAATAGATGCATTTTCATCTCTATCAATTTCAAAACCACATTTTTCACATTTAAAAATTCTATCTGATAATTTCAATGATTTATTTTTAGAACCACAATTACTACATGTTTTACTACTTGCAAAATATTTTTCAGCAAATCTCAATTTAATAAAGAATTCTGAACATTTCTGTATCATCTTTTCTTTAAAATAATAAAATAATGATTCTGAAATATATTTATGAAGAATCTTTTCATGTTCTGTAGTATGTTTTATCATATCAGAAATATCAAGATTTTCTAATGTAATTTCCATAGGCTTGATTCTCGCTGTGAGAAAATACACTAATTTATTAACAAAGTCTTTTCTAATATTCACCTGTTTTTGTTTTAAAACTCTAATTTTACGACGTAGTCGTCGTATTTGAGATGAATTATAGCTTTCTCCTTTCATTTTATTTGTATTATTTAATTCTTCATTTGGATGATTATTCATCCATTCATGAAGACATCTAGCATAATTTATTTCTGCCTTATATGAGATAATTTGTTGTAATTTCATGATTCTTCTTTCAAGATCTGTATACTTAGCATCATTTTTAAAATGGTTAATTTTTATAGTTTCACCAGTATCAAATGATATTGTAGCATAAGTTTCAATTCCAACATCTATCCCGATTTTTACTTTATTCATTTTTTGTTTTTGTGGTAAATAATCATAAATAAACATGACATAATATTTATCATATTCCCTTATAATTCTACCACTACTTACTGATTTCAATTCTGGTAAATATAAAGATTCACTTATTCTAGTTTTACCAAGAATAGGAAGCTTGATAATATTTTTGTTGTCTGTGTAATAAATATTATCTTTGATAAAGAAGAATGACTCTTTATTCAGTCTTTTTCTGGATTTGAATTTTGGAAATCCGCCACTCTTATTAAAGAATTTCTTAAAGGATTTTTCTCTCATCATAATAGCATCTTTAATAGCTTTGCTACTATAATTACAAATCCAAGAATAATTATCACTGGATTTTTTAAGTTTATTAATGATTCTACTAAACTCATATCCAGACATAAATCTTTTTTCTTCTCTATAAATTTTTATATTATATTCAATATAGAGATTTTGAATATATCGACAACATCCTAATGTTTCATTGATCAAATCAATTTGTGTTTTATTTGGATAAATTCTGATTTTAGATACTTTTTTCATCTATATCTTTTTCAAGTTTTTTCTTATATTTTCTAAGACCATACACTCTACATGAAAATACATGTATTATAGAAATAAGATCTTGAATCATATCTTCTTCCGGGGATGTTATAATATCATTTACAGATATAATTTCAACACCAGTATACTTTTTCAGAATTTCACATATCCAATCATATCCGAATCTAACAAATCTATCACTATATGAAACATATATTTTGGAAATATTTCCTGAAAAACAATCATCAATTAGTTTATTCCAGTTTTTTCTTTTATAGTTCAATCCGCTTCCATAATCGGTGTAAATAATCGAAATAGGGATTCCGTTATTTTTGGTATATTCATACATAAATTTAAGTTGATTTTCTAAATCATCTTTTTGATTTTTCGTTGAGACTCTTGCATAAATAACATTTTGCTTATTTTCTGTTCTAGTAATTCCCATATACTCCTCATATTGTCTATGAGTATAATACCTCCTTTTTGATGGGCTTCTATAAGCTGTCAATATACCTTCTCTATCCCAACGTTGAAGTGTTTTGACAGATTTGCCTACTAATTTAGCAAATTCTGTGACATTGTATAGTTTTTCCATATTAAACACCTGTTTGTATGAATGTACATTTTTATACACAAAATATAAAACTGTTTCATCCTCCAATTTCATTTTATTCTAATAAATAATATATCTCTATAATTATGAAATTTAAAAACGAAAAAGAGAGGAAGGACCGCTGTCCTTCCTCTCTTACTCAAGGATATTATCCCTGAAAATGCCTTAAATTATTTTGTACGAAAAGTACAACCAACAAGAAAAATATCTTAACGATATGGTATATTTATATGGTATTTACCATTAATAATTTGTTTTCATAGTAATTTCTAACTCATTCTTCGAAATTCTACTGCTGCAACTAAACTAAAATCTCCCTCACCACTGTCATTCATAAATCTAAATAAGCAGTTACTTAAAAAATAAGTTCCTTTGTATTTATTTGTAAGATTAGGATCTTCAAATATCATTGTGAACTTTTTATTTGGTGTGAGAGCAGTACAATCAATGTCTACCATAGAACCGTAAATGATTAAACTGTTAGATGATGTTTGTGCTGTAAATGTGGAATCTAACCATGGATTATTTGCTTCATCCACAATAACTGCGGTATTTGCTTTCTTAATAACTTTCGTTTTTGAAGATTTTTTAACAACAGATTTCTTTACTGGTTTAACTACTGCTACATCACTACCAGATAAGACGTTCTTACTAACAGATGAATTCTTGAAATTAACATCAGTATACTTCCAATTAATATAATGCTTATTATGGTCATGCTGTAAAGTACCACCAGCAGCATTTGCTACAGTTAATGTCTTTGGAATGAAGATTACAGTTTCTTGTAACTCTCCAGGTTCATAAGCAGTACATCCACCTTTAAAGTTTAAAATATAGGTTCTATCAATACCAAAATAAATAACAGACCCTTGCTTATAAAAACCATAAGCCGCGTCTAAATGAAGCAGTGCTTTATTTATAGTCATTGGTGGAAGTAAAATTGTATCATAGGTATTATTATTCTCTAATGGACTTACCAAAGCATTCTTAATTTTACTTTCTCCCAGTAAATATCCAATGATGCTGGACATAGTAACTTCTTTAAAAATTTTATTCATTTGGGTTTTTACACCGGTTGCTGTTTCTTCTCGGTAAAGATATAATTCTAAATGTTTATCATATCTTTCCATTTCTGCATCAGAAGATACTTGTTTGTTCTTCTTAATCAAATCCAAATCGGCGTCGCGATTTGCATCATCATTATCATCAATAATAATAAAAGTATCATTAAGATAATCTTGTTTTGCTGATTTTATATCTTTATTATCGTACTTTTTATAATACTTTTGAATTCGAAGTTTAATTTTAACTTCCGTTTTATTATTTAATACAGAATAATAGGTATCTGAATCTACCAAAAAATTTATTTTAAAGATAGGAAATAAATTTTCATAGTAATTATTTAAAATCTCTATACCTGTAATACACATTTGGTCTAATGTCTTTACAGACCCGCCAATAATAATATGACAAGCCCCGATACAATAACGCCAAGCTTGCAAATCTTTTGTTTCATATAATGCCATTTTTTTAATCACCTACCTTTTAAAATGACAAAAGATATCACTTAAGGTATTGTGCCTTAAGTGATATCATAATGTAAGTTCTTCAAGCATTAATCTATGATTATAGAAAATGGTCGAATTAATTTGCATAAGACCATTATGGTCAAAGCGATCAATTAATTGATTCGTTATATAGTTTACTTGTGTAAGTGTTACTTTTCGTAGCATCGTATCAAAATCCAAACAGGCAAAATTTTCAATCACTTGTTCTCTCATATGTTCTGGTAATACTTCAGCTATGGTATCTATATTAAAAACGTTATTTGTTATTTTCTTATCATTAATTCCTTGAAGTAAATATTTAATTAGTGTTGCACTTCCAACACCAGGTATTTTTTCAATAGTTCTATACTGCTCACCAATCATGGAAAATAATAAAACATAAAAAGTTTTATTTGAATATAAAGTAAATTCATTAGAATAATCATTATCTGTTTTATTAAGTAATGAAGTTATATGCTCTTGAATATTACAAGATGTTGTTGATTTAATTGGACTTCGTCTTAAATAATAACAAATAAAATTATCATATAAACTATACTGAGTATCCACATATTCACTCGATATTACAATATTTTTTCTATCAGGTTCCTGCTTTGATACAATAAGAGGAATCAATGAACTATCAAAATTATTACTTGTTAGAAAATATACCCCTTTAATATAATTCATTATCTCTTTCGATTTTGGGATAATAATATTATTGAGTTTATCTGTCATATCAAGATACTTTGGATTTTTTGTATACTTCACATAATAGTAGGACCGAAAATCAGGATTCAGTTCTGTTTCATTATACTCTGAATTTTCAAGTTCTGTCATATAAAGATACACCCTAGTATCTAAATTATTTCCTCGAAAGAATTTTCTATAGTGAGCTGCAAGATTAACGATATTTGAAATCATAATCTCATTAAAATCTCTACTACTATAAATCTTTCTATCAATATCTTTAATCATTGATAGGGATTTTAAAATAGATTCCATATTGATAAAAATATTCACTTTATCATCAGGGTATAAAAAATTAAGTCTTCCTAGTGTCTCACTAAGTTGCATATATTTTAGTTTCATAATATTGAAACAAACTGAAAAAGAATCAAAATCATTTCCCATAATTATTTTGACCTTTCGTTTTATTTTAACAGACAGTTTGGTCATTTAAAAAGTGTATAGAGAACTGATCAGTTCTCTATACACACCTGTTTGTTAATCCTTGTTCATGGAACCTCTAACCAACTTCATAATATCTGTACCACTGTAACCCTGGCGTTTCATCTTCTTAGGTGATTTGGTTACGGTATAACGATAAGAAGTTACTGAAATTTTGGTTGTTTCATTTTCGATCTCAATGTAATATTTTGGTTTGTGATCTTTTGTTCTGTCAGAACCATCTTTTGCTGCAACCATATCTGAGAATACTTTGATAGGGTCGATCAGGAAGATACAAACTTCATTACTCTTATCAAGATTTTTACATTTTGGTGGGCAAAGATTAGCAACATCTCTGCTATCTGCCACAGACAGCTGTAATACATTTCTAAGCTGTGCGGAATCTCTAAACTGGTTTCTTTCACGTTTGTTGTAGGTATATGGCATTAATGCTGCCCATACAGACTGTTTCAGTCTACCTGATGATTCACTGTCTTCATTTCTGAAGATAGAGAAAATTCCATCTTTTCCATCCTTTGCATTACGTCTATTATTGTTTAATGCATTTTCCGGAAGAATTGCCAAAAATGGCACAAATTTTTTACTGAATTTTACAGATGATAAGGTAATCTTCACATCTTCATCATCTCTGCCTTCTTTTCTTACCGCAGTTGTAAATACATTCAGCTTGTTCTGAAGGAATGTACAAACTTCCTCAGTTGTAAAATGATACTTTTCAACAGTTTCGATTGGTGCAATCCCAACCCTGTTCTCAATTCTGGACATAAACTATGTCCTCCTTTCATAATTTTTATATAATAAAATAACTTAAAGTTATTCTATATCAATAAAATAATATATAACTATATTCAGTTTTTCGATTTAATTATTCTGTTGTCAAATCCATACTTTTTTATTTAAAGAAAGCATGTCCTACCTCATCCACAAATAATAAGTCTCCATATGGGGACGAAGTTGTACCAGACGCAAAATACAGTGCACCTTCTGTATAGTCTGGCGTATCTTTAAGAAGTGCAAGTCGCACAGCTTCTTTTGTCATATCTGTCACTTTTACTTTTAAGTAACGCCCATCATTAATAGTACTAGTAGCATTTGGATATGTTAAAGATTCATATACAGTATCAATTCCACTAAATGCCCCACCAACTTCGGCTCTAGCAATAAATACCTGAGCTACTCTGATTTTACATTTTAAAAGTTGATCATAGGTCAATTCCTTTCCATTATGAACATAGTGTTCCCCAGTAACTTCAGCTTCTACAATTTTCTCAAATAATAATAACGTCTCATTATCAATATAGAATCTTTGTTCTGGTTTCTCGAGAACTTTTACTTCATAAACATTTTTGATACCGCGATTTTCTGGAATCTTAATTGGTTCAGAAGCATATACATATGTAGTATGATTATGAATATACTCTTTCACCTTTGTCTTTAAGACAGTTGTTTCTGGAACTAATGTCACCAATACTACAAGACTTGCATATAACGAATTCGTGATAAACTTGTAAATCTTGGTAGTATTAATTCTCTTTCGTTTCATAATAATTTTCACCTTTCTATATTTATGTTTATCCATAAAAATAATATATTTTTATTTTGAAAAAGTGAAAATTTAACACAAAACAATTCAATAATGTAAAAATAATTATGTTAATTATTGCGAAAGTGAGGTACAAAATCACATGGCTACTTATAAATTAGTCACAAACGATTCTGCGGAATATGGTTTGATTGCGTTACCTTTCGAATCTTTACTCGAAAAGAAAGGTATCCAGAAAAGAGTTTTATGTATTCCGTTCTCAGCAGATATTGATACATTAGCGAAAGTTAAAGAAATTTGTTGCGACGAACTTAAAATGTCCAAAATCACTGTTTTTGAAAATGCTATCGAATCTCGTACAGAAAGTGATTACACTGTTCTTGAACAGATTACAACAGCAGTTTTTGAAAATGAAGATGGCGAAGATACTACAGTTCTTATGGCAAAAGTTTCTCGTTCTACTACAATTCCTGAACAGATCATGGAATTAGAAGAAGGTGTTAAAAACTTAACTGCTAAAAATACAGCATTAGAAGAAGCCAAAGTTAATCTTGAAACAAGTGTAAGAGAACTTACTAATGCAAAAAATATATTAAACAGTCAAGTTGAAAATTTACAGAGAGCAAACGAAGAATACAGCCAGAGTATGACAGCTGTATACAACTTACAGAATGCATTTGCAAATGCATCCGGAAGTTCTGCACTTCTTGCTTATCAGATGAGTTTGATCGATGTTGCTAAAGTTGTAGAAGATAATGATGTTGAAACTTACAAAACATTCAAAATCTTACAGAGTAAATACAACTTAGCAAAATATACAGAAATGAATACTGTTACTTCCAAAGCGCACAAAGGCGTAGAAGCTGAATATTCTATCTCTGAAGAAAAACAACAGAGATTAATGGCTATGGTTATGATGACTACAATGAATCCTGAATATCAGCCTTCTTGGAATGCAGCAGGTGAAGAATGTAGTTACGATTGGACATTAGATGAATTACAGGCATTAGCTGCGGATATCGAAGTGGTAATTAGACCATTAGTATCTAAACAGCAGTCTGCCGAATCCTTAATCAGAGCAGCTAAAACAATTGAAGAAATCGATGTAGTTGATGTTTCTTATGAAGCAACTATTGCGTCTTTCGCCGATTAATAAATCCTCCATAAGTAAAGGACTAGGGTTAATTTAACCCTAGTCCACTTATATTGTATTAGATGTATCTGTCGTGATTTAACTTAACTTGAGTAGTATTGATAGTACAGTAAAGAAGAGTTGTTTCAATCTTTTCATGTCCAAGTAATACCTGAACCTGTTCTATTGGTACTCCTCTATCAAGTAAGTTAGTCGCGAAAGTTCTCCGAAATCTATGTGGGTGAACTTCTTCTACTCCAGCTCGTTTTCCAATCTCCCTTACAATAGATTCAACTCCATTTTTCTCAAGTCGATTATATGGATATTTTTTAGTTACAAACAATGCTGGGTTAGAATCAATTCTGCTATTAATATAGCGAATTAAATGTACTTTCGATTTTACATCAAAATATATAACTCTTTCTTTAGAACCTTTTCCATAAACAATTCCTTCTCTTTGATTAAAGTCTAAATCATTAATATCTAGACCACAAAGCTCAGATACACGAATACCTGTAGAATAAAGAAATTCAATTAATGAAAGTTCTCTATAATTTCTACAAGCATCTTTAATTCGTTCTAGTTCTTCATCGCTAAAAGGCTTCTTTAATGTCTTTTCCATTTTAATCCGTTTAATTTTTTTACAAGGATTTTTAATTGTAAGGTCTTCTGTCTCTAACCAATTGTAAAAAGAGGAAAAAACACGTCTCATGTTGTCTATGGTTATGGAAGAACACTTGTGCTCTTCTTGGTACTTCATGAGGTAGCCCCTTATGTCAACCGTTCGAATGTCAAATACGTGTTCACTATAATCTGGATCATTGATGAAATTAAACAGCGTATTATAATACATTTTTATCGTTTGACTGGAGCACCCCTCGAATCGTTTACTCATTAAATATTCTTTTAATACATTATAATTACTAGCCATGCTAGTATCGGGTTGTGTTAATAACCCAATTTTTATAGCTTGTTGTTTGAATGGGTCATTAAAGAAATCTTGTTCTTTTCCATTCATTCCCATTATTTCTTCTCTACCTCGTTTGGATAGATCAGATAATAATTCTTCCACTTCTTGTCGGCTTTTTTCGTACGTATCAAACATCTTAAATATTTCTCCTTTCTTGAGCTATTTTATATATACTCAATATAATAATATGTCATTATTTACAAAAAGTTAATATAAATTGATATAAATTATATAGAAAGGATTATTTATGAGATTATTTATTTTATTATCAATGATATTTCTCCATATATTTGATGATTATTATCATCAGGGGAAAAGTTTTCTAGTAGAAGGGAAACAAAAAAGCTGGTGGAATAAAAATTGTCCAAATACCAAGTATCGATATGATTATTTAATCGTTTTGGTATTACATGCGTTATCATGGTCATTTATGGTTCATATTCCACTAGTGATATTAAGTATTTTGAAAGGGTGCGATTTATATACACAACTTTCAATTTCAATTATTATACACACTATAATACACGCTATAATAGATAATTTGAAAGCAAATAGATTTAAAATTAATTTGATAGAAGATCAATTATTTCATATAATACAAATAAAATTAATGTGTATTATATTTTTTAATATTATTTTTTAAAGGAAAACTGTTATGAAAAAGAAATATAAAGGATTAGTTCTTGCTGATTTACATTTCGGTGCTATCGATAGTGATGACATGAAATATCAGTTAAGAGCTAATTTATTTAACGTATTAGAAAGTAAAATGTTTTTTGATTATATTATTATTGCAGGAGATTTCTGGGATAAGAAGATTTTCTTAAATGATAGAGCAAGTGATGCTGGAATCTGGATGATGAATAAATTGGTCCAGTATACAAAATGTATCCGTATCGTTTATGGAACAGAATCCCATGAGGTAAATCAATATAATATATTTAATATTTTTGAGGGAAGAAAAGGTCTGGATTTTAAAATTATAAAATCAGTTTGTGAAGAAGAATTATTTCCAGGTCTTAACGTACTATATCTTCCAGAAGAATATATTAAAGATAAAGATGAGTATTATAAAGAATACTTCTCACAAAAGAATAAATACGATTATATTTTTGGTCATGGAATTATTGCTGAAGCAATGACTATGATTAAAAAATCTTCTTCAAATAAAGAAGATAAAGAAAAGAGATTAAAACCAGCAACGTTCACCACGGCTGACTTTAAAAGATGTTGTAGAGGTCAAGTATACTTTGGTCATTATCATGTAAGAAGCAATATTCAAGATTGGGTATTCTATGTAGGTAGTTTTACTCGCTGGATACATGGTGAAGAGGAGATGAAGGGGTATTATGAATTATCTTGTGATTTGGAAGATGAACCGATTTATTCCTCGGAATTTCACGAGAATTACGATGCCCCTAAGTACAAAACTTACTCTTTCGGGTATGACCATGAGATGTTTACATCGGATGAAATGTTAGAAAACTATCTAAAAACTTTAACTAGACTTGCAAATTCTGAAGATTATAAAAAAGTAAAATATATCTTTAATATACCAGAAAACTATTCTAATCCAGAGTTCTTTATTAATAGTATGAGAGAGAACTTTAGAAATGAACCTAAAGTAACTTGCGAATTTGTAAATGGTTATGTGACTAAGAAAAAGAATACTGAAGAAAAAGTATTAGAAGAAATTGAAACCAAATACGATTATCTTTTAAATCGAAATCTTTCTGTACCAGATGTACTTAGTAATTATATTGAAGATACAAATGGTAAAAAGATTGATGGTGAAAAGATTGCTACATATCTTAATACAGATATTATGAAGTTAATTGAACTTGAAATGGACTATTGTAAAAAATAAAGGAGAATAAATATGAAAAAAAGTTTAAATATATTATTATTTATAATATGTATATTTTTATTTGCAAATATACTTGTATCTTGCAGTAATACTGTTACAAATGTTGAAGCGCATTCTCATGAAGAACTTGAACTTGAATTTATCGACTATCAAGACCTCAAAGATTTAACAAATCATCTAGGTAAAGGTAATATTTTATTAGGAAATGCATATCTTTTCAAGGATAATAAAACTGGACAAGAATTTATAGTTTTCAGTAATTATGATCCAATAGCAACTAAAGTTGAATTTGTTTTTGAACGAAAATATGAATAAATAACTCCCTAGTACTAGAAATTAGTACTAGGGAAATTATAAGTCTTAAAGCATGTCTGCCATCATACCTTCCATAAAGGAATCGAAATCAGGAGCAGTTGGAGCTACTGACTCAACCATTGCTATTTCTTCAGGAATCTGCATAAAGTACGATTCTAAACTAGAAAGAACGGATTCAGTCTTTGCTTCCTCACTGGTATATTTAGATTCTCCCAAATGGTCTGCCCAATTTTTTAATGCAGTCATATAAGAAGATTTCCATTTTTCAAATGCTTCATTCGGTGTACCATCTTTTGGATCGTAAGACATCGGTCGAACGTAAATAGATGTCACATCAGCATTTTTGTTTTCATACCAGCCATCAGGTAATGTTTTAAATTCATATTTACCATCAAAGGTAATACGAGCTGTGGTATAAAGTTTACCATGGTATACACCATCTTTGTAATTATCTTCTTTAATTCTGGATTTATGATGTCCGGAACAAGAATATTTTACTTTATATCCATTTCTTTCTAAGAGAGTAAGTGTTGTTCTGATATCTTCATCAATATCGTGTTTATCTGCTTCAGTTAAATACATCTCTGCAAATTCAGAGTTATTTAAAACAGTTTCACAAATAGATTCTTCATCACACTGTATCTTATAAGCTTCTGCTAAAGTATTGGATTTTGCTTCCAATATAGAAGATTCTACATTTTCATCCATCATAGATTCCATAACATCTGTTACTGCTGTAAGAACTCTATTAGATGGAGCTTCTGTTATCATTCTAGTAGCAACTGTTGGGAAATTATGTTGATTCACATAACCCAGAGAAGAATTTAAAGAATCAATTAAGACACCCATTCTATTACCAAAAGATTCACAAATGATAAAACGATTGATAAAATCTTTAACTCCCATTTCGAAGTTGTTTTTATCTTCCACATGCTCATCATAAGACTTTAATTCATGACTCCAGTTAGAAATCATTTCTCTAGTTAGTATAATCTCTTTCCATTGAGAAGATAGACTTTCTACAGATTCTTTTACTGGTTCTTTTTCTTTTTCTTTCTTCACTTCATTGTAATTTTCAATCGCATGATCGAGATTGTTGATAGCCTCTTTCATATCTTCACTAGAAGCATCTTTATTATTCTGAAGTTTGGTAACTTTCTTAGCAGCATCTCTTACATCAGAAGCATCACATTTCCTAGCAAAATCTAATTTTTCTTCCAATGTAGATTCCTTTACAACTTCTCCTTTTGAATATTCATAAAAAGCAACGATACCATTTTCTACAGATGTAAATTCCACGGTAATTTTAATATCACCCATAGTTTTCACATAATTTAAAATAGTGCCATTTTCTTTTACTGGTTTATAACCGCAAGAAGCAATTGCTGCAGTTACTGTACTTGGTTCTACCGCCTGATTAGAAAAACTAAATGTATATCGATTCTTTTTGATATTCAGGTTTTTCTTAAAAGATTCTGTAGGATTATTTTCTACAGCCATTCTTAAATCTTTCTGTAACTTATCAAAAATCTTTCTAACTTCAGTATCAAACACCATGTTATTTTTATAAACAATACTTTCTAAAGCTAAGAATGCCCCAGCACTTCTAAGAGTGTGAATTAACTCTTCTGTAGTAGACTCATTTGTAATGGTAGCATACATCACTGTAGAATTAGAACTGTCTGTTCCATTTTCTGTATCTTCTACCATACTAGCTTCAGAATTTGTACTTGCTACCATATCTTTGGTATTTACATTTGTCAAATCAATACCAAGGTCCTCGCCTGTCAAAGGAACCACTGGAGATAAATCTGCAACTTCTTCTGTCATATATCTTGTATTTATAAAATGTTTTAAGATACAAGCATCTTCCAAAGCAATAGAACCGCTAAGTACATTAGCATCAATTGCTCTTTCATATAAGAAGTTTCTATCTACTCTGTCATCCGGATAAGTAGCATAAAGATTTCTTTCGTATTCAGTGAAACCTTTTTCACCATTAGATTCTTTATAAATTTTTAATTCAGATTCTAATTTATCAGCAATTTTTGTTGCTTCTTTAGAAACTATGTCATCATTGTCAAAGAATCTATCAAATGTATATTCTTTGTAAATGGATTTTCCTTCACTTGCTTTAATTATTTCTTTAAAGGTATTAATAGACTCTCCAAAGAAACCAATATTGTAAGGAATAGAATCGATTCCTATAGCCTCTTCAAGGCTTCTATTGTCTAAGACATCTGTAGCCTCAATAGCTATTTCCATCAAAGTATATTCATTACTATTCAATATATTAAGCATGGAAAGTGCTGCTGACTCTGTCAGATATCCCATGGAATAATTTTCACAAATCGAATTCAATAATCTGAATTCTTCTTTTACCATAGCCTCCATATATCTACTAGTAAATACTGGTGATTTAGAGGATGGAATCTTATAAATATCAAAATTCATTATTATTTACCACCTTCCATAGAATTATTAAATTGTTTCCCACTATATTTTAAGGTAAAACTATAAATAATTATTTTTTATAATATGAAATACATATTAGTAAGAAGAGTGATTTCTTCTATAAACATTCCAAAATGACAAAATTGTCCATTTATATTTAATTTATTTTTGCTCATTCTGATTGTTATTTGATTTAGATTGAGTATAGCATTTTAATTAGCTAGTGGGTGATAAATCCACTAGCTTCTTCCTTTTTGTCTTATATAGCAAAGGGGATTGAATTTAGCACAATTAATTTTCTCTATCTCTCGGTAAAACACGGGAGATAGAGAAATCTTATTTAACTAAATAGTAACGTGAGTAAGGTGAAAACATATGTAGGAACTGATGGAAAATTACATTTTGTGAATAGTGCAGGTGCTGATACAGCGCTAAATTTTAGTAGTGGTGACTCTTTATTCGCTTATTATGCTTGGAACCAAAGTAGTGAATACATGGGCAACAATACACCGTTTAAAACATCTCCTATATATGCGAATGATAATTTATTTAATCACGATAGTACAACAATTACAGCAAAACAATCTGTAACTATAAATGGATATATTACTGGATATGAACGTGCCGGTGGAGCTATAATATACATATATATAAACAATGTACTCAAACACACGTATAATATTGGTAATGGAGAAGTAGCCAAACCTATAGATACAATATCATTAAATCAAGGTAACAGCTTGTACTTTATGTATAAAAACACTACATCCAATGTTACTAATTTTTCTATTGTTTTATATGGCTAGTACAAACTAAGTAACATATATTTCCAAAATGATGATACTTGGGAATTGAATTTAGCACAATTAATTTTCTCTATCTCTCGGTAAAACACGGGAGATAGAGAAATCTTACTTAACTAAATAGTAACGTAACTAAAGTAAAGACCTATGTAGGAACTGATGGAAAATTACATTTTGTGAATAGTGCAGGTGCTGATACAGCGCTAAATTTTAGTAAAGGAATTGAAAAGATAGCTAATTTTTCAAATACAAATACTTTAGCTACAAATTTATCTAAAGGATTTTATTTAGTACATTTGACAAAAGCTGATACTATGTTATATGGGGGTATTACTGTACAACAATCTGAAAGTAATTTATTTCCAAATAATATAATACTATCTAAAACACCAAATGGAACTTATTTCTCTGCTGGTGAAACTTTAAATATATGGGTGGGGTTATATGGTTCCGGAAATTTATTATGTTCAAGTAATACATCTGTAAGCCCAAATTATATTAATAAAGTATCGGGTGAAGTATATATTGTAAATACTAATATTTAAATTATAAACAAATTAATATCTCTTTTGATAATACTTCTAAAATAAAAACTTATGTAGGTAGTAATGACAAACTACATTTTGTGAATAGTACAGGTGATGATACAGCGCTAAATTTTAGTAGTGGGGTACGTACACCAAGAAGTTCATCCGTAGGAAGTTCTGAACCTGGGTATTATTCAGGACATAGTTTATCAGGATCAATAACATTATGATTTATATACAATAAAAATGTAGAGAGTGATATTTCTATCACTCTCTACATAAATTACAACCCAAGGAGAATTATATGACATTTACAAATGCCAAGTACAAATTTACAAAAATTTCACTTATAGTCGGAATATTCTTATGAGTATCATATACCCATTAATCATATGTTCGTTAGACTAATCTTCTTCAAAGAATGTCAATGAAATCTGGTCTTTGTTTACACAAAGCATTTCCGGAACATAAGAAAATCTTTCATCTTTATTAAGGTCGTTGATATCTTTTGTTACCAGTTTGATAGACTGATAATCTGTATCATAACCCATTTTATCTGTAAGCTCATATAATCCTTCATCGGTAATTTCACCATTTAAACCAATAAATTTAATGTGATCTACATAGGCAAAATTCATCTCAATCTTTCTCATTAAATTTGAGATATGAAGTTCATTATTACCGTAAACATTCAGATTCTCAACTGTTTCTTTGATATAGGTCTTCAACTCATCTTCTGCTTTCACGGCATCCGTTCCAGCAACTAAATAAATATGGAATGCTATTGAAATATTTACTCTATCGATAATCAGGTCTTCATCACCAATGATATAATTCTTACTTCTACCATAAGTATTATAGAATTTAAGGTCAATATAAGTTGCCTGACAAATAACCGTAGCCAACACAGCTTCTAAATTCATGTATTGCTTATAGTAATTATCGATCATATAAGTAAACATTTCATAATTTGTTTTACCACATTCATTCTTGGTAAGTTCACCTTTAGAATTCTTATGCTGTAATAGAGAGTATTTAACTAATGGGGAAGAGTATAAATACACATCTCCTTTTGCTACGTTAAATAATCTATCATCTCTAAAGTACATTGGAGAACGAACCATAGTAAGTGGTTTAACAAAATCAATTCTATCAGAGAAGGTAGAATAGATATTTGTCCACTGGTATCCATCTAAACTGAAGAATCTTCGATTTGTTGGATAATTATCTGTAATTCGTTTACTTTCATCTTCTAATTCGTACTCTTTATATAAAACAACAAATCGTATTTCTACACTTGTCATAGGAATCAATTTATTTGCTTTATTGGTAATATAAACGAAGTTTCCACGAATTCCTGATGTATCTTCTACAACATCATCTTCCGGGTTCACTTCTTCTTCCGGTTGTCCAGGATTATGTATGCTATCATCGCTACCATCGCTATTGATATCAGAATTATTTCCATTATCAGCTCCTCCTTCTTCCAAACTATCATCTAATGTAGAAATAGATATAATACCTTCATCCGGATTTACATCATCTGGAATATATTCTCTTTCATTTACCCAGATTTTTAATTTTTCACTCTCATCCATGGTATACATGGTAGAACTTAAAACTTCAATATCTGGAATATAACCAAGTTCAATATCTGAATAATCGTCAATCTGAATTTTGTTTCCTAAAGTAACATGGTCATTTGTTCTAAACATACACTGATAAGTAACAACATCATCGTCTTTATTGTATGCAGTTGGAACCATTTCAATATAACAAGATTCAACTCCATTATCTTCTACTACCATAAATACTCTAAGATAGTTATTTTTCAACTGAGAACGTCTACCAATGTAGCTATCTTTTGAAATACCTGGTATTAAAGTTTCAGCATCCCACTGCATAGATGACATTAAATTCAAACTTACAGTGTATTCTTTTTCTTTTGCTAAAATACGCTCTACTCTTGCTTGATTGATAATGAACTGATTTGGAACTTCAATATTATAATTAATAAAATCCAATAAAGAATTCTGATTAATTATGGTAAGATAATAATTTACTAATCCAGGATATTTTGTTACTGTCATTAAGAATGGATTGGAATAGATAAACATATCTTTTGTGATTCTACTTTCAATTTCTTCTGTATCAAACACAGTACAAATAAAATCACTCATTTCTACTTGGTGAAGTTCTAAACTCTTTGGAGTTCTACAACAAGAACAACAAACCTCACCAGTTTCTTCATCAATCCATGTTTCATGTGTTAAGTATCCACAATGATGACATAAGTATAACTCATTTTCTACATAATATTGAAGAGTCTCATCTTCCAATTTGGATTCGATATAAAGCTCTTCAAATTTTGTTTCGTGTTGGTCATAATCTGGATTGATTCCTGGATTTTTAACGGATAACCATTTGAAATAATCCCTTAAGACATTTTGATATTTTATCTGATTTTGGAAGTTAAAACATCTCTTGTCTTCATTAAATCCAAGCTTATAAAATGGAACTACTCTGTTATTTAAACCATTTTCCATTTCATATTTAAACAAATAACCTGGGTCCTGAACGTAGGTGTTTCCACCGTCTGGATTTTTCCAATACATATAATTCATCGCCATATCAAGAGTATTTGTTGGATATACATAATCTTCATTTTTATTTACCATAAATCCCGTATAAAGACGAGATACTAAGTCATCGCGTCTTTTGATAAAATTAATCATATTATCATTACGATATTCATAGTCAGTAAAGTAACGCTCTAAATCATTATCTGTACTAAGTACAGTAGCGGTACTAAACTGTGTTGCTGTAAGACGTCTCAAATCTTCAATCGACATCTGATTACTACCATCTTCTGATGCAGAAGTAACGATAGCACTAATAATGAAAGATTCATTATAAGTATATTTTTCTGTATCTTTAATAATAGTTACTGCTTTACCGGTATAAGTTCCAAAATTGCCATCTTTACCTAAAGTGGTATAAGTGATAATCTTTAAGTCGGAATTAAACTCTGGTTGAAAATAAGAGTTATTCAAACTAAAAGATAAACGAAGAACGTTTTCATCTACGATTTTGTAAAAACAAAATGGGTCTTTTTCTGGTAAAGAATTCTCTACTCTAAGAAGTAACTGTGTATATTCTGTTTCTCCTGGTGCTCTATAAAAAGCATCAAATCCTGCTAAAATACCATCAAATCGAACATCAATGATTGGGTAATTAACAGAAGAGTTATCGATGATATTTTCATCAATTTCTGTTCGAATACACTGATGTGCAACTACTTCCAATGCAAAGAATCCATCTACCGTTCTTCGAATTTTGATATAGGGATTTACAATATCGGAAATAGAATTATTATATTCAGTTACTAAATACTTAGCAGAATATACATACTCTGTAGCGGATATTTTTGTTTTCTTTCTTGTAATCTCGATGTCGTAATCGAATACGAAAGGTTTATCCTCTACATAAATCATAGTATTCTTACTAAGATAAATAATATTTTGTGTTTGAGTGGTGGCATACATGTTTGCCTCATCAAACACTTTATTCAATTCTCTTTCATCTAAAACCAATAAGAATCTACATTTTGCAGCTTTACCGATAACATCACTAATCTGAAATAATGCGGCATAACTATAAATAGATTCTGGTAATGTAGCCTTTGTGATGAAAAATTCTTTTAATAACGTAGATACAGCATAAAATGTATCTTCGGATATATTTGATAATTGCTCCGTTGTAAGTCCAAGAAGACCAGACATTCTTGTTGATATATCTTGGTCTGGAAAATACTTCGGAATTAAAATATCAAGAGTATTTGATTTAAAATCAAAATTGTCTCTATAATTTCGTATCGTCTCTTTTGATGCCAACTCAACTCACCTTCCTTTCTGGTTCTAACTTTTTCTAAATCTAAGCTTATAAATAGTACGCCCAAATGAATCTTTGATAAGTTCGATATATGGAGCGCCTACCCATGTATTGCCTGTACTCATAATTTGGTTATTATAAGTTTCTAAGTAATATTTTGAACCGGTTGAGTTTAAATTAAATTCTGCAATTACAGATGGATCCCAAGGTTTTTGAAACGAATACTGATAAGTGATACTAAGTTCAGGATTCGTAATATATTGGGATTTTGTCCATGTCATTATAGAATCTGGAATATTTGTTGGGAATACACCATACAACTTAGACCAGTAAATGATATCTTCCCCATTTTCTGCACATACGATATAATATGCACTACATGCATAATCTAATACTTTATTTGCGAGATGACCTTGTAATGGTCTTAAGGTACCTCTACTTACTTTAGAAATATAATCAACCCAGATTTCGTGCATTTTAAACAAATGAAGATTTCTATCATCAGTAAATGAGATACTAACTTCATTTGCTCCATTTCCATCTATTTTCTTACCATAGGCGATACTTCTACCATGTTTTGTTTTACCATAAGTATCTGTAGTAAGAGTTCTATCTCTGCATTCAAAACTAGTAACTCGGTTACTTGGTAGCATCATAAAATCATGATCCATTCCAACTTTAGATGATAATTGCAGTAAAGTTCCTGGGTTATTTTTAAATTCCAATGTGTAACGAGAATATTTTTCCAATTGTTTTGCTAATTGATATTTTCCACTACCAACATCAAATATGATATTACAATCCGGTCTTGTGAAAAATACATGAGCAAAAGTTCTTGTCAATACATCGTCCAATGTAGGAACTTTAAATCTATTATAATATCTGGAATATCTTTCATATAACTGGACAGAACTTTCTTCTGGTATATTAAGAGATTCTTTGATAAGTCCCATAGCATTAATAAACTCATTTGTATGATAATTCTGTTCATAATCATATGAATAACGACCTTTCGATTTATCATAAGATGTTTGAACTGGGAACAATTTGTCATTCTGTACATACTTTGCTAAGTTTTTAAGTCTATTAACCTCTGTATCTTTATGTGTAGATTTAGTTGCTTCTTTTGGGAATTCAAATTTATCTATAGAAGAAAGACTTCGATGTTGTGTTTTAAAAGATGTCCAGTTCTTATTATTCTTAGCATCTGGAACTTCTCCAGATGTTGCTGACGAACCTCCGCTATTTGCTGTACTAATTACAGTTTTTACGGAAGAAGAACTGCTTTGTCTTTTTACCGCTGCGTTATATCCAGTTAAGTCTTTCCCCGATGCTCTAAGAGACATCGTACTTACCGGGGGTTGTAATAGTGAATAATTAATAGATGGATGAGTTAATATCGCCCATCCACTTATAGTACCATCATTTACTTTAACCCACTCAACGTTATTAACAGTTCGGTGATCTAAGATTTCAACCATAGACCCTGTAGATATAGTTCCGACCTTAAATTTGTCATTTGCTTTTGAGGTAGAATATACTTTAAGGGATGATTTTTTCGTAGATACTACAGCGTAGTCCATTTGTTAGTTCACCTTCTTTCTCGGTTTTCTGCCTTTAAACTAATGTTTTCGGGCTATTTTCATATCAAAATTTCAGAAATATATTATTATATTAGATATAAAGAAAGGAGATAAAACCAATGGGAATATCTATGAAAGATATCGTTAAAGTTGGAAGCGATGTCGTAAAAGAAGCTGGTAAAAATCCAGTAATTCAAAAAGCTTTATTTGGTACTTATACAAACGGAGAGCCTAGAAATTTGGCTGATGCTATGAATGGAGAAATTATACATCCAGAAGATAGACTTCGTATTACAAAAAGACTGAAAAAGAATGAGAAGAAAAAAGAAAAGAGAAAAAAGAAAGGTGAAAAATATGCTAAGATAGACCTTGATAAATTAGCATTCACTAAAGAGGAAGATTAAAAATAAGCTGATACCTGAGAGTATCAGCTTATTTTTTTTTTCTATATTTACTTGCTTCCATACATATACATTTGATTATAATCTTCTAGATTATCATGGGGATATTCATGATAATCTGCATCGAATATACTTTTCATTTCACTAAAATAAAACATATGCATGATATATTCAAATTCAAATGAATTAATTGTATGATCATTTTCATATACAGGTTTCAAACCTGTATTTTGTATTCCTTCACGTTCATCTTTCGTTCGTGTACTTGCATCAATTCTAGGTCTCGTTTCTCTATGATAATTTATCATTTTTGATATTTTTGATTTTATTAAACTGAACTCTTTTTCCATACATATCATAGTAGCAAAATTTCGTTTCGATGTAAAATAATCTTCATCTCCAGTTTTATCGTATGGTGAACTCATAAAACTTTACCCCCTTCTAAGAACCAGTTTTGGTTGCGTACATTTTTTATTAGCAAACGCTCGTATCATATCATGTGCTCTTGTTTGATTTAATAATTGCATTTCCATAATATAATCAAATTCATAGTCTTCGTTTTCATTTAATAAAAATTCTTGTTCTATAGTTTTAGCCATTTTCTCTTTATAATGAAAATCGTTGAATATGTGGGTATATTCAGAGTCATGTGTTAATACTTTAATATCATTTTTTGTTTCATATGATGAAAACTCTTTTATATATTGATATTGTGGCGGCACATTGCTCTCAAGCGACAAAAGCTCAGAATCAACTTGTCTATTTGAAGTTTTTCTTTCCCAATCAGGTTTTGGCTCATCCAACAATATGGTTGTATAAAAAGTTCCATACATAGTCGACCTATCAATGTCTTCAATATGTGTACCACCTATCATTGGTTGTATAATTTCTCTCATCTTACCTAGCATTTCAAACATTTGTCGTATCCTCTCTTTCTTTTGTTTACATCTATTAAAATAATATACCTTCAAAAATGAATAGTAATCACATTATATTAATTTGAATAAGGAGGTTAATGCAATGGCATTTTTTATAGATGAAGAACGTTTTATTGATGACTCAGTGTCATTACTTGATGAGCGTCTTAATAGCCCTATTGCTAGATTTATAGAGCAAACTCCAACCTTTGTAACATATTATCACATCAATACAGATGAATCTACTTCTGATGCTGGTTTTAATGATGTAGATTCCGTGATTGGGAGTACATCACCCATTAAATATCAGCGTGTAGATAAATTTCCGATTTATGGATTAGACCAAATTATAGCTCAGTTACAAGATACGGATACTGGTATTGATACCTCTTATGAAGGCGAAGCAAGTATTTTACCAAACACAATTAAACCATTACCAAATGATTATTTTATCATCCCGTATGTGGGAGTAAATATCTTATTTAGAATTACTGCGATTGAATATGATAATATTCGTCAGGATAACTTTTATAAGATTTCTTTTAAACTGGATGCAATTGATACTGATAAAAAGAATACATTAGAAAAGCAAGTATATGATAAATATACTTGTATTCTTGAAAATATTGGAACAGAAAACAGATGTATTATCCAGAATGATTATAAAGAAAAGTTGGATAAGATTGATAAAATGTATAACGATATGGTCCATTTATTCATATCCATTTTCTATGACGAAAGATACAATTGTATTCTTGGTGAATTACCAAATGGATATCGATTATATGACCCATTTATGACATCATTTATTAATCGTCATAAATTATTTTTAAAGAAGAATTCTTTGGAAACTATGTATTTAGAAGAAGACCATATTGCAGATAATAAGAAACAACTGAAATATGAAAGAAGTATTTTCAGATTCTTCGAACGAAGAGATATTGAATACATTAAACCATTCTTTTATACTATGATTTCTGGAAAATCAAAAAAAGAATCTGCATTTTTCAAATGGGATGATGAATCTATTCAGGTAGTAGATATCCCTAGTGTATTTGATCATAATAATACACAAAGGATTTTACCAGATATTACAATCGAAACGATTCGACTGAATGGTCCAACGGAATCTAAATATCTTAAGCTGATCATGAAATTCTTAAGAAAAGAAAAACCGGTAACAGTTAACGATATTGAATTGGACTTAAATGATGAATTGATTCAATTAGATGCTAACTTGGAAATGTTCTTTATAACACCATTACTTCTTTATATTATTAAAGAAGCAATCATTGAGTTTAATAAAACTGGTATGATTGAATAGTTATATTACTTGGAATACGCGATTAAGGTGGGGATTGAATTTAGCACAATTAATTTTCTCTATCTCTCGGTAAAACACGGGAGATAGAGAAATCTTATTAAGCTAAATAGTAACGTCACTAAAGTAAAAACTTATGTGGGAACTGATGGAAAATTACATTTTGTGAATAGTGCAGGTGCTGATACAGCGCTAAATTTTAGTAGCAATGGGTTCGTCAAAGTTACAGATACAAAGAGAGTTACAATGGTAAATGGATCAGCTCTTGTAGAATCAAATTTACCGCAAGTTACTGCATATTTCTGTGTAATAACTGTTATATCAGGTGCTGGTGCTTATGGTGGTTTAGGTTTTACTTTAGGTGGTGGTTATGGTTGTAGCTTTCAATCTTCAACTGGACATCCATTTGCTGTTGGTAGAACATTTGTGTTTGCAGCTGATGGTTATGGTGATTTATATATTAGTACAGACTCCAGATTTGCAGGAACTGTAGTAGATATAGATATTTATGCTATACCTTAAATAATTTCCTATTCAATAGCAATGATATTCACACTATTGACTTGAGAAACACAATTATCTGCATATAAATAAATTAATTACAAAGATATTAGGTCACGATAGTATACATACTATTAAAAGTGATGATTTTGCGTCTTTTAATTCAGCCAAGAGTAGTATTATCAGCTCTGCTCTTGGCAAAGCGTTGAGTATGACTACAACAACAACTATAGCTGATGTAACAACAAAGATAAAAACTGTTACTAATAGAGGAGCATGGACTTCTAAACCTACTACTATTGGTAAAGTTACTATACCAAAAGGATATCATAATGGTAGTGGATATGTAGATACTTCCAAATTTAGTACTTCAAAAAAAATTAACATTAGTTAAAACAGGAAAGCACAGTATGTCTGGTGTTACATACACATGGGATTCTAGTAAACCGCCATCGGCAATTTATATATTAGCCTTTTATGCTGGGAATATTTCATGGTCGCCGGATTCTCCAAATGAATTTTCATACAGTGGAGCAGGTTTTGAGAACAAATATCCAATAGGAACTGATACGTCTGTAAAAGTCACAAAAACAACATCAAACAGTATCATATTTGCATGTACAAATGTGGATTTTGAACAATATGATTATTGCATATACATATTGTAAATAATTAGTTGTATTGCTATATAATCTGATGATACTTCTAAAATAAAGACTTATGTTGGTAGTGACGGTAAACTACATTTTATAAATAAAGAAGGTGTTGATTCCGTACTAAACTTTAGTAGTAGATTATCCAAAGCCAAAGGGGATTGAATTTAGCACAATTAATTTTCTCTATCTCTCGATGATTCTCGGGAGATAGAGAATTTTTATTAAGCTAAATAGTAAAGTAACCTCTAGTTTAGGAGCACGTTATTTTAATCTTACATTATCAGAAACATCTGCTGTAGCAGTTTGTAAGTATATTAGAGAGAATGTGTCAGCATCAGAACTTATTAAAGGATGTCATTTTAATGCAATAGTTAATAATGCAGATTTCTTTTGTGGGCATATTTATTCTGATGGTGGTTCTACATGGTGGGGAACAGTACAACAACGTGGAACTTCTATAGATGGAAATACTATTTATAAATATCTTTATATTGGAGGTGCTGATTCAGTAACCCCTTTTAGAGGTGGTGCCACATTAATAGTTTCCGTAAATTTGGTAAATTATGCTAATTATCCACAAGCAAAAGTAATTATAACAGATTATTCAACAGGTGCAGTCGTATGCTCATTTACACCATTTTGGACTACTGATGCTAATGGTTATAATACACATAATGCAGGAAGAGATACTAGTGTACAGAGTACATCATTTGTAATTTAATCAAAACGTCTTCAGGGTAAAAACATATGTTAAAAGTGATGATAAAATACATTTTGTGAATAGTATTAATAGGGGAAACTAATACAGTATTAAATTTTTAAAAGTTCCACAATGTTAGAAACACCAACCATACTAAAATTACAGACCTAATTCAAGTGTAAATCAATGATGTTATATTAATTATTTTTATGGGGATTGAATTTAGCACAATTAATTTTCTCTATCTCTCGGTAAAACACGGGAGATAGAGAATTTTTATTAAGCTAAATAGTAACGTCACTAAAGTAAAGACCTATGTAGGAACTGATGGAAAATTACATTTTGTGAATAGTGCAGGTGCTGATTCAGTACTAAATTTTAGTAGTGGTGATGGTGGATTAGTTTTAGGAATTGTTGATATCACCAATTATATAAATGCACGCGGAGGATATGTAATTTATGGTGCAATTACCACAGGTAAAGAATATGACCTAAGTAAATATAAATATATTCAATTAATTTTTCAACATTATAACTATTATGACGAGACTTGGGGTGTTGGATTTACAAAAATACCAAATGATACACTTGCTAACTGTCAAAATGCAACCAAAAAACAGACATATTCCCATGTTGGAAACAAACAAGATTCTTTCATAACAAAATCTATATATCTTGATATCAGCGGAATTAATGAAAAAGGATATCCATTTGTATACAGGGTTGGGTCTGTCTATTCGTATGTTATTAAATTACAATTAGTTAATGAGTTGGAAGTATTATAAACTATAGTTTATAAGGGGATTGAATTTAGCACAATTAATTTTCTCTATCTCTCGACATTTCTCGGGAGATAGAGAATTTTTATTAAGCTAAATAGTAATGTGGATAATATAAACGATAGTTTAGGTGGGTATAAACTTACTACAATTAACGGGAAAATAGGTTACTACCTAGAAAGCGAAGGTGCAGATTCAGCACTCCCTTTTAATAAAAACAATTACGAAATAACTATTATAAAAGATACAGAATATAATTCTCAAGGGACTGTGTTATCTAATATTGATGTTGGTAAATATATTATTTCTTACGAGGTGAAACAACTTTCAACTGAATATAGACATGGTTACTTTTACCTAGATTCAGTACAAATTATTGATACAGGTGTTGGTACAGTAGGTTTCAAAGTAATAGATATTTCACAAGGTATGACATTAAGTTATATGACACAAAAGAATGCAAAATTTAATTATATAGTTTTAATAAAAATTGAATAAACTATCGTTCACCTTACTATTTGGTTAAGCAAAGATTCTCTATCTCTCGAGAAATATCGAGAGATAGAGAAAATTAATTGTGCTAAATTCAATCCCACCCCTCAAAAAAGAGGTTCTTCCCTATTGTGGAGATAAAATAATGCTAATAATCTACTGTATTTTATCATTTTTATTTTGACAAATTTTTAATATTAGAAAGGAACAAACGTTATGAAAATATTAGAACTTATTTTAGAAAATTTTGAGGGTGTGTATATTGCAATGCACACAAACTTTGTTCGTTTAGATTTAAGAGAATCTAAACATAAAATTTGTCTTATCACTGGTCCTAATGGAAAAGGTAAGACTGTATTATTATCACAATTGAATCCCTTCTCATCACTTGGTACACTGGATGAGAGGGATTCTTTACCACTTATAAGAAAAGATAAAAATGGTCATAAAAAAATAGTTATTTTTGATAGAGGAAATGAATACGAAATTGATCATTTTTATACACCAAGCAAAACTTCCCATACAGTAAAATCTTACATTAAGAAAAATGGGGAAGAATTAAATCCTAATGGTAATGTAACTTCATTTAAAGAAGTTGTGAAAGTGGAACTTGATATTGAACCTGATTACATGAAGTTAATTCGGTTAGGAAATAATGTAGTAAATCTAATTGACTTAAAGAATGCTGAACGAAAAACCTTTATGTCAAAACGATTGGAAGAGGTGAATGTATTTCTTTTATATTATAAAAAGATTAATACAGAACTTAATACATTAAAAACATTAAATGCTATAGTAATTGATAAATTAAAGAAAACCAATATTGAATCGGAAGAAGATTTTATTTTAGCAAAAGAAGCTTTGGTAGAAAAACAAAAAGAGTTAGAAGAAATTGAAGCTGATATTCTGGCTATCACAGATAGTATCAGTAAAACCAAATATCAATTATCTGAAATACCAGAAGATACAAAACAAAAAATGAAAGACGCTGAAAGAAAGTTAGAAAAACTTCTTAAAAAATCAGGCAATGAATTTGAAAGTTTAGAGTCTTTAGAAAAACGTTATAAAGCAATTTCAGAAAATATTATTCGAAATAAAGAACGACATAAAAGTCTTTGTAATTCTGTAAATGTTTATATCGAAACGATCGATAGAAATCGAACAGAATCTGAAAATACAAAAGCGAAAATAGATCATATCGTAAATGAAAGTGACTTAGATGGACTTATGGGACTTATCGAATCTCTCAAAATCAGAATTAAAACTGATGAAGGTAAATATAAAAAATATGGAGAGATTAAATATACGAAGAAAGATGTAGAAGATGTGCTTTCGTTCTTTAAAGAAAAACAAGAAGTATTATCAACTACATATGAGTTTGGAGATGAGCCAATTAAAAAAGTTATTTCTATTATGAAAAAAGGAGAATCGGTCTCTACTTACATAAATGAACATTTGAAAAAAGCGATAGAAGAGGAGGAAATTAAATCCGGAAAGGCATTAATCCGAAGACTTTTATCCATGTATAATGAGAAACCAGCTTGTAACAAAAACTGTAGTTTATTAGCACTCAGAAGTTCTTTAGAATCTATTTCTGGAATTAATGACAGTGAAACGAAATATAATAAAGAATTCTTTTCCTATATGAATTTAGCTTATACATCCATCAAAGCAGTTATGTTATCTTTCTCGGAAAAAAAGAATTTATTTGAATTAATGCCTGATAATATCAAGGAATTTTCGAAGATAGAGAGCCTATATGACAGAATTAGAGCATGTGAATGGATTTATGATAGAGAAGTTTTCTTTGAAGAATTGGCTTTTATGACAGAATATGAAAATCATTTAAAAGATATTGAAACTTTAGAAGATAAAGAAAAAGAATTAAAACTTCTTTTAAAATCATCCCCACTTCCAGTATTAGAATCATTATATTCTGATTTAAAAAAGAGTATGAAAGAATATAGTGAGAAGATTGTAGATACGAATAATGAGATACGAGCAATTTCTGGAGTAATTAAATCTGATGAAGTGACATTAGAAGAATTAGAAATATTAATCGAAATCGTAAAACAAAAAGACACTATAGAATCTATATATTATGAAAATAAAGCACTTCTTGAAAAACAGGCTGACTTATTAAGACAACTTCAAACAGAAGAGTCTATGTTTGCAAATGCTTCTTTCGAAAGGAAGAGATTACAACAGTGGATAGCAACTAATGACCATAATTTAAAACAAGCAAAAGTATACCAAAAAGAATTAAAAGTATATCAGAAGTTTTTTGATGATTGGTCTGTCTTAAAAGAATCGTTATCTAGTAATAAAGGGATTCCTTTAATTTTTATTGACTTATATTTAAAGAAAGCGAAAGCAATTGTAAACTCTTTACTAGATGAGATTTATGGTGGAAATATGTATATTGACGATTTCATTATTTCTGCAGATAGTTTTAATATCCCATTCATTAAAGATGGAAAATCTATATCAGATATTCGTTATGCATCACAGGGAGAAAAATCTTTCTTTAGCATTGCATTATCTTTTGCAATTTCATTTCAATCTATGAGTAGATACAATATCATGTTACTTGATGAATTAGATTCCGTACTCGATGAATCTAACCGTAGTAAATTCATTGCTATACTAGAGAAATTGGAAGATATGATTGACTCCGAACAAATGTTTGTTATTTCACATAATAATATGTTTTCTATGTATCCCGTAGATGTAGTTTCTGTGATTAATGAAATCAATAAATATAATAAATTATCTAATTATATCGAACTTAAATATGCATAAAAATAAATATCTAGGAATGACGACTGTCGTCATTCCTAGATATTTAATAGCCTGACCTGATAATAATAAAATTTTCTTTGGAATTTTCACACGAGTCATAATAATTCAAAATATTTACAAAACTTAGGAGGTGCTTAACAATTGCCATATATTCTAAACAAAAAAGACAATCCAAGCTAAAAGTATTTGATTTTTTTATTCTGTAACAGAAGAAATTTTTATTATTACCAATTAAATAATTGTTTTGTGTATAAATATTGAGAGTAGGCATGATAGTCCACCTACTCTCAATAACTTTATTTATTTAAACATCCGATAGAATGTAGCAGAACCAATTTTACCATCCATTTCAAGTCCCCGAATATTGTATTGATACATACCTACATATTTGCTTGTATTACTATCATATGTGGTAGTTACTTTATCACCACAAATAATATTTTCCATCATATATCCACATTCAGCATATAAATATACATGAGTAATATAAGTAAGATAACGAAATCCTTCTGGACTTCGTTTCATCTCATCAAAGGATGGACACGCTTTTCTTGTTTCTTCATCATAAATTCCCGTATTTCCAATTTCACGAGAATAAAATTTATTGAAGATATGTTGAATTGCACGAATAGTATTTTCTCTTGTGTTTTCATTATAAAAACCATCTACAACAATAGAAGAGTTTGGTACAAACTTTTCCAACCATTCTTCATAATTTTTAATAATAACATCATAACGAGATACTTCTCTTTTTAAAGATTCTAAGTCCATCCCATAATCTACGAAATCTGGAATACCATAATATTGCCATCTTGCTGGTTTTAAAGTTTCCCGATTCATATTAAGTTTTGAACTTCTCATTTCAATAGTAATACCATTACCTAGATATGCCCCAATATGGGTCAAGTTATTATTGAATAATAAACAAACTTTATCTTTTGGTAATGTTGCAATTACTCCTTTAATTGGACAAGAAGTAAAATATTCTCTAACAGTTCTATCTTCTTTCGATAAGTTGAAAAAAGAACCTGGAGCATCAGCTGCAATTTTACCTCTTCCTTTCTGTAATTTCATATCAAAATAATTTCTATTGTAAGTGTCCGAACCGTACATTTTATATAATTCGTCCATGGTATCTTTTGTAATAATTTGACCATTGGCTCCCCAAACATATACAGATAAATCAGAATACAGTTTTTCGAACCAATCGACAAAGGCTTCTGGTGTAACTAAATTACTCATTGTTATTCACCCCTTTTTTTAACAGATACTTTTTGTCTTGGACCTTTATGAACAAAACTATATGGTTTATGTTTCATATGGTCTATTGCATTTTGAGATATTAAACTAAGATCTTTTTCTAAAGTACCAAATTTTTGTTCTATACGTTTATATCGTTCTTCAGATGTCATGTCTTTACCTCTCTATCATGTTTAAATCAAATTAGTTATGATAATGTGGTTAAAATAAATAACGAGGAAACAATTTGAGTGAAGAAATATGGAAAGATGTACTTATAAAAATTCCATATGTTAGATATAATATATCTTGCATACTTTAATTGTAATTGTTTTGAAATGAGATGTTCCTTATTGGGAGATTGAATTTATGATGATGAATATAATTCAGTATGAGGTAAATTACCTCATACTGAATTTAATTTATACCGTATATGTATTACTAGTATCTGTTGCCACTTTCGTCATTACAGTTGTTCCCCAACCAAAAATATTTTTTCGAACATTATTTATACACAACCACGCCTCACACATAATACCGGATAAACCTGGATCATGAATAGTGGCTACGGCATATATTTTTTGAGTACCATCATTTCGTATAGCAACTTCTTTACTCTTAAAGCATCTAGCAGTTTTTATTAATTCTGTGGCACTACCCAAGGTCTCAACTATGACATCATCTATATATAAATCTATTGTGACTTTTGCACCCTGATAAATATGCCTAACTAGTAACATAACATATGCATTATTTTGCAATGGATTTTCTTCAATTTCATATGCTGCATGATATGTTAAATATTTACTATATATTGTAGTAGCTTTAAATGACGCCGTACCATCTGTTTCATTTATAATATGACATTGATTGTCACATTGTCCTCTTCCAGTGGGGTCACTTGCAACATACATATCCCCTTCAAATCTAAAATTATATAATTTTGATCTTGGAAGTCCTGTTATTATTTTAACTTCGCTCCAGTCACCATTGGCTTTAGCACACACTCTAACAAAACAAATATTTCCAACGACACAATAACCAGTGCTAATGACATCACTATATGTCATTTTTTCATGAAGCGTAATCCCTTCCGTTGTATATTCGAGCTGATCGAAATTAAATGTTTGGTATGGCATATAGGGTATATCTGTTCCCTTAAAAGGGTTCCATGTATCAGCACCTCGTGCCTTCCAATAAGGAACACCAGACTCTTCTTTGAGATCAAGAGATACGTTACTATTTAGCTTAATAAAAATTCTCTATCTCCCGAGAAATGTCGAGAGATAGAGAAAATTAATTGTGCTAAATTCAATCCACCCCTATAATAAAAAATAGCACAACCAATATTTAAACGCTTATAGTACTGGATTTAGCAGTCCTACTTCCATGAGATGTATAACCTAATGAAGCAGTTGCTTTAGAAGCTCCATCAACATATAAAGTAGCTGAGCCAGCACAATCGTAACCATCAACCCAGAGAGATACATATACATTATGTTTTACATCTCCTCCTGCTGCTGCATATCCAGCATTATATCTATTGGTATAAATGGTTTGTATAGCAGTACTTATTGCTGCGGGTGTTTTCGCACTTGGAGTAGACCCACAACTTACACACTTGTCATAAAGTGTATCAACTCCAGTCTGAAAAGACGCAACGTTACTATTTAGCTTAATAAGATTTCTCTATCTCCCGTGTTTTACCGAGAGATAGAGAAAATTAATTGTGCTAAATTCAATCCACCCCTATAATAACCATTAGTGGATGTTAATAGACTGCACTTCAGCTTCTTTTAACTTAATATCATTAATAATACCATCAACTACTGATGGTTCATAATATTTAATTTTTCTTTTTGTAAAATTAATTTTACTAACCGCATGGTTTAGTTCTAATAACGAATGCCATAAATGGATGTGTCCATATAACGCCATAGATAAGGCTTGTGGATTATTTTTGAATAAGCGATATTCATCATCATTTAATTCTTTCGTCACAATATAATCTTCTAAAAAATATCTATATTTATTTATCAGATTTTCATAAGGAATATTTAGTTTTCTTTCAGTCATCATATCAGTAATCAATAACTCTGTAGTTAATTCATTAAATGATGTTTCATGAAAACTCCCATTAGCAATTTGATCATCCAAAGTATCAAATATATCATTCATAATAAATCACCTTCTTTTTAGTTATTGCTAAACGTCATATTTGAGACTGAGTTGTCAGGACAATGACAAACAACTGGAGTATTTTGTGTAATAAGACTTGTCCCGTCTTCCAATTCAATCGTAAGCCCGTGCCAAGAATTATTTCTTTCGAATGGGATATCTAAAAAGTTTTGGGTTTTCATAATTTGACTTGTATAAACCCTACAACCAGGAGCATTACGAAAACAAAGAGTTCCTTTCGAATGAACCAAGGATTCTTCAGGATCGCCGAAATTAATTCCAGACATTAATCTGGAAATATAAATTGGATATGTCTGACCTGCTTCACAAGGAACATCCGTTTTTGATAAATATCCTGGTTCTTGCTGTTTAAATTTATAAATATGCTTCGTACTGGTAATCATAGTCGCCCACCACAGATTCTAAAAGATAATCAAATTCTTCTTCTGAAATAAAATCTTCAATATAACTTTCAATAAGATACAATACAGATTCATTAAATTTCCAATCTGGAATGGTTCCTTTTTTAGAAGAAGACGGTTCCTGTTCAGTTCTATATTTAGCCCTCATCGGAACAAATAAAGGTTCATCTGATTCTGCCCAATCTTTAAGCAAATCTTCTAATTTCTCTCCAAAAGTCTTAAATTCTTTTATACCTTCATCATATTCTTCCTGATTTTTACAGTTTTTAAATTTCTTTACAAGCTTAGCTAAAATAACTGCAGCAGTTGCTTGCCATACAAGTGCTTTTGCACATGCCTTAGTAAGTTCTTTGTCTTTAGCCGCCGCAGCACCCGCCATAACAAGACCTTTGAAAATATTATCACCAATACCTAATGTTTTCACAGCAATAGGGAAACCTATTGACCAAACAGTGACTGCTAAACAATCAGACTTTAATTCTGAAAATTGTTTAATATTCTTCTTCAATTCACGTTCTAATTTTTCAGGGTTATCTTTATATTTAGCTTTAGCATATGCATTTTTTCCGGCAGTTATTGCTGTTGCAGGTACAGTACCTGCAACAAAAGATGCTGGTTTTGTTGCTGCAGCTAATCCAGCATTCACTACTGGTTTCACAACCTTTTCAACAGGTTTAGAATTTTCTACTTTATCTTTAATATTCATGGCTTTTTGAAATTGCTCACTATTTTTAATAGTTTCTTTTGTCTCGTCGACTTTATCAGAAACCTTTTTACTCATTCCAATAGCTTTCAAACCTTTCCGCCCAATTTCGCCTTTAACGCTTTCTTCATAAGCATTTTCTCCATAAATTTTATTATATAATTCTTCATAAGATGCCATAATAAATCACCTCAATTAATATAATTTAGTACTTAATAGTTTGTTTTTATGATATAATAAACCTGAGTAAATTTTATTTCTACTCAGGTTTATCTTTTACATCATAAAATAAAACGTAATATTGTCCATCTCTTAAATTTTCTTTTGTTATGGTTGTAAATTTCTTATAAAAATCTATAGCTTTTTTATTATCTTCATCGACCCAACAAAAGATAGTGTCTACTCGTGTTTTGTGGGTTTTAATGATATCTTTGATTACTTTAGTACCATATCCTTTTCCTTGAAGTTCTGGTTCGATGATGAAATTACAGATACCTAAATATGTTTTCTTTCTGTAATTCATATCACACAATCCAATATAACCAATTACTCTATTATCAAAATATATAGTATACATAAAGTCTTTATAATTTACTTTATTATTTGGTTTTGAATCGGGGTAAACTTTTTTATCACATTCTAAATATTTATCAATATCTTTTTGTGATTTAAACTTTTTATATTTTAGAGACATAATAATTACCTCACTTAAGTCACATATTACGAAAGTGTTTTTATTGGGTAAAGAAACCAAAAAAAATAGATTCTTTTAGGAATCTATTTTTCATAGTTAATCAATATTTAATGTACCTGCTATATCACAACGAATGGTATATAATAATGATGTATAACAAATATCATCATATTTACCATGTTCAATTTCTAAACATAGATACATAGCTTCACGTAATGCATTGTGCGTTTTATACATAGCAATTGCTAATGGGTAGTCATATTCTTCCATCCATGTATTAATTATGTTTTTAGTTTCTACTGTAACAATATCCATCATCATTTTTCTTTTTTCTAACATACACACCTCCGAGTTCTTAAGGTTATCTCCACTCTTTATTTTATTTACTTTGATTCATGAAAATTATATATCATTAAGAATAAACTACTTTACGATTATTTTTAGGGGAAGGGAGAATTGAATTTAGCACAATTAATTTTCTCTATCTCTCGGTAAAACACGGGAGATAGAGAATTTTTATTAAGCTAAATAGTAACGTCACTAAGGTTAAAACATATGTAGGAACTGATGGAAAATTACATTTTGTGAATAGTGCAGGTGCTGATTCAGTACTAAATTTTAGTAGTGCTGCAAAAAGATTTACAGAGGCTTACAAGTATATTGCGCATGCAAATTCTTTGAATTATGAATATACTGTACCGAGTGGTATTACACAAGTTATTGTGATGACAAACTATCCGACAAATTCAATAGTTCCGAATATAACAGTACCAACTAATTTTTATTTGTCTATTACAGATGTATGGGGACAAAGTATTTTGTTCTATGAAGTAAAATCAGGCGATAAACTGGCATTTAGAGCCACTGGGGTTCAAACGTATAATGTAATATTGGCAATATATATTAGTTAAAATCAATAATGTTTGGGAGGACTATTATAGTCCTCCCATTTTTTTTATTTTTTTTAAGGTGTTGATTCCGTACTAAACTTTAGTAGTAGATTATCCAAAGCCAAAGGGGATTGAATTTAGCACAATTAATTTTCTCTATCTCTCGGCAAAACACGGGAGATAGAGAAATCTTATTTAACTAAATAGTAAGGTGAATAATATGGAGGCTGATATGGCTACAGGTCAATTTAAAACAAAACATTCTGTAAATTTTGTTAGAAAAGATGATTATACAGTAACTGCGACAATAGATGTTGGACAGAACAAAATTCCAGATTATTTATTTATATATGGTCAATATCCTTTAGGAGGATATAGTGGTTTACGATATACATATATAAAATTCCCGGGTGAAGCAACTGTAAATCTATATTATTATGCGGCAGATAACTTAAGATATGATGCTACGATTGTAACATTTTCTTTATCTGGAACAAAATTGACTATAAATATAAATGATCAACCACTTGGTCAATATAGATTTTACGGAACATATAATATTTATTATGCATATTCATAAATATAAAACTTAAAACATATAAGTATATAATATTATCGTGTACTAGGTTCCTTGCATAAATATCTTAGACTTAAATACAGCACATTCATGTTTTATTTTTTTCTCATTTTTTAGTTTTATGGGCGGGGATTGAATTTAGCACAATTAATTTTCTCTATCTCTCAGTAAAACACGGGAGATAGAGAAATCTTATTAAGCTAAATAGTAACGTGAGTAAGGTGAAAACTTATGTAGGAACTGATGGTAAATTACATTTTGTGAATAGTGCAGGTGCTGATACAGCGCTAAATTTTAGTAGTGGATTATCCAAAGCCAAATATGAAATTTTATTTGATGGTATTAGTACTCAGATTGGTAATTGGTCTAGCACAAATAGTACCTCATACACAATGTCAGCAAGTGGAAAAATATATTTATCTGGGTATTGTCTAAATACTGGTAGTATGGGTGGAAACTGCTTATTTAAAGTTTATAAAAATAATACTGTTATAAAAACCTATACATGTGGATCAACAGAGGGTAATTCTATCGATATATTTGGGGAATTTTCTATTGCAAAAGGTGATGTTATATATGTCAATCGAAATGGTGGTTTAGATGCATACGGATATTTCACACATAAAGTTTATCTAATATTTCAAGAATAAAAAAATATGAGACTAGAGTAACTTAATACTCTAGTCTCATATTTTTAAATTTTGTCTACTTCAGAATTAAAGCATTTACATACAAAAAGTCTAACTTTTTTATCGACCATGATAAAGTCTCTATGAATCATACAAACTTTATTGTCGATTACTAAATTAGTAACTCCTCTATCACAAGTCTGAAGTTCATATTCTGTACCAGCAATGCTAACCCATCTTGATTCATTTTTCATAGCAAAGTTAAGACCTAAACATCTTCCGTCATTAGATTCTTTGGGTGTAAGTACTAATGCTTTATAACTGAAATTTGATTCTGTTGCCATTATCTTTACCCTTTCTTAATTTACATTGATTTTCTGTCGGCAATTTCTGCCATTTTTGCATCATTTAATCTAGTGTCGCCATGAACTCTAGAAAATGACAAATAACCATTCATTCTTTCAATTCTTGTTTGTTCTGTAGATCCACATTTAGGGCATGTTTCTCCACCAACAAAAGAATGACCGCAATGGTCACAATAACAAAGAGTAAAATTGATACCTTCGTAAAGACCCATTCTCATAGCTCTTCTAACATAAGTAACAACTGCTTCTCTATTGTAATTAATATCGTATTTTACATATTGAATTCGTCCACCTTTAAATAATTCCCAGAATCTGAATTCTTTATCTTGTTTTTCAATTCCAGACATATCTTCAGATACATGACAGTGGAAAGAATTACTTACATATTCTCTATCTGAAACATTCTCAACAATTCCATATTTTGATCTAAACTGTTTTACCTGAGTACCACAGTTATGAACTAATATACCATCGTTTCCTCCGATAAAGAAATTGTGATTATTTTCAACTTCAATATTATAAGTAGGAATTTCTTCATCATACCATTCAATTTTTTCAACTGTATGGTTTTCTTCTAATGCTAAATGTGATACTGGATTAACAATATCGCCTTCATAGTACCATAAGAAATCATGGTAAATATGACCAAAATACATAAACATAGTTTTCAATGCATTTTTACCGCAACAAGCTAATTTAACAAGGTGTCTTGTAAACCCATCTTGCTCCGTATCATCCATACACTCATAGCGTTTAATAAGTTTTCCATTAAGGTCGTACTGACATACCGCACGTCCTTTCTTTTTATTTCTCAACATCATTTTTGTTTTATCAGAATGGTGTTTTCCATAGAATGAATTATTTTCACCACGTTGATTATCTGATGTATAGCAATATTTACCAATAGTATCTTTCATATGATGAATTTTATGATCATGATCAGTCATATATTCAAGATTATCGATAAAATTATTTGTGATATCTTCATCTTTATGATGAACGATATAGCCTTCAGGCTTGGGACCAAAGAAATATTCTGCATGGATATCATGTATTAGCTGGCGTCGTCCATCATAACAAATAGAGCACTCGGGTCTTCCAAAATAGTTAAGATGTAAATAATTAGATTTTACTCGCATACCAATTTCAAGTTTATCTGCCCTAACCCACTCAATATATTCTCGATCCATAAATTGATGAGTTGACTCATCAACCGAAACTCTTCTAATTCCAAATGGATGATTTGGTGTACAAAGAACTTCCTGACCTGTATTAAATGTCACTTTAAGTACTTTAGCACGTTCATGCGTTTTCATAGAACGCACAACACGATTTAATTCAACTTTATGTTTTTCTTCATTAAATGAATATACCAAATCGCCTACTTTAAGATCTTTAATTTGTTTATTACCCTCATAAGTTTGAACTTCTGTATCCCCAGAAAAACACAAACTTTCTGCAGGTGTTCCATAAACAGCATAAAGCATCCCATCTTCTTTTGTGAATTCTTTTAGACGTTTGTTGATATGTTCCATAACTTGTAACGGAAATTCTCCATCTTCTCGAATGGATTTTCCATTGTATAATCGATTTAATTCATTCAGTGCTGTAATACCGAATGATGCTGTTGCATACTTTAATAATGGTTTAATTTTATCATTAGGGTTTAAATTACCCTGATAGAATCCACCTTGACAATATGCAATCGGATTTGTAGATGCTCGCATGTTTCCAAGATATTCTCTAGTCATTAAATGAATTTCACGAATTAGCTGTAAATATTCATCCAACACTTCATAGAAATCTTTGCATTCCTGTCTTGCTTTTGCAAGTATCATTGGTAAATGAAGAGAAACTGCCGCTATAATATAATTATTATAGTAGACTATATCATAATCCAATAAGCTGTTACTGGATCCCCCACGCTTCCATACAATGAATTTCACATTATATGTACTCTACTCTGTTATTCACTTCAACTACGCTTGAAGTTATCATTTCGATAGTCGTTTAATGTTTATCAATTTTATATACCTTATATTTATTATATTCACTTCTCTTTTTAAGTGTCGATAATCCTCCATGATTTATCATATACTCCGGAGCATTTATCGCTATTAAAAATTGTTTAATACTATCATAATATTTAATTTCATATTATAACCTCATTTTTAAATATTACTAAATAAGTTATATAAAAATTGATACTTCACACAGGATTCCAAAAAATAGGTTCCCTGTTAGCATGTCTTGTATAGACACACACCCTAGATGTCTAGGTTCATGGGGTTTTTCAATATGCATTACTGCATATTGGGGCACTAAAGCGACCCAAGTTAAATCTTCCATGGAATATAGGTTTATCATTTTCATCAGCCGGTTCGAATCCTCCTCTTTCCCAGTAAGGAGATAGGAATGCACGGCACCCCATTGGTGACACTGCTTCTCCGTATTTATGCCACATGTCTGATAAAACTGTATTTCCATCCAATGATAAAAAATCTGGATACATTGCTTTCATAGAACAATCGATTGCCCTATCAAACAACCATTCTAATTCTTTTCCCTTACCATGTAAATCTTCTGTATATAGAAAAACTAATTTAGGGAAAAGAACAGATTTCTTTTTACCTGGAGCTCCCTGTCCATTCTTTCTAACTTCCAAACAAACTTCAGCTGCCATAGATGCGAATTTATCTATAGAAACTCCAAAAGTAAATGTAGTAAATGGATACTAATTTATGTATTCTATATTACTATAGGGTCAGACTATATCTTCAGTATAATAACTGCCTCCCGTTTCGGTTTCCCTACTCTACTTGGTTCCTAATTAAAGTCCTTTCGATAGTCGTTGAACGTTCTCTCTATGAAAAAGAGCTTCGCTGCTGATTGTCCTTTACGGAGTTCCAGCAATTAAAGAGGTTTATAGGGAACCATCCAATTTAATCCCCTCTACTAGAAGCTACGGTATTAAGTTTGATTTCAAGACCCTGGAAACCTTGCTCCATATCTCTTCTAACTTCTTTCATAGCCTCTTCTTCTGCTTCAATTTCAATTTTTGTCTTAAAATTATGATATACTTCGTGTTCTGAAGTATATCCCATAACATCCATAATCGTTTTCATCTTAGATTGGATGAATTTTTCTTTGTATAATTTGAAACTCTTAATTGCATATGGTACAAGAGTCTCATCAATTCGTGGTACTGTAAAACCCAATGTGTTCATATGTTTCCATATTCTTACGTTTCACATTGCAACATATCTTAACTAATTGCTAATTAGTTCCTTCCGTTTCAATTATGCACCAATCTCATAATTTACTCTACTTAGTTACTTTCATAATACGAAGCTTGTATATTATGATACCCTTTCGATGTCCTCTACACTTGAATATGACTATTCTAGCACGGTATTACCTGCTATCCATATTTCAGGACCGTAGGCTCTCTTACGAAGCTTATTTATATATTTCACTTCTACCGTTAGCAAGTTATAAATAACTCACACCCTTTGGTAAGGTTAGGAAGGTTTTAATACGGCAATAATGTTTACCGTATTGCTGACTTGCAGCTGATAAGATAATATCACCAATAACATCAAATGCAACATCTAATGTTTTTGGTTCATTATACCAAATATTTCCTGATTCAAATCCACCTTTTAATACATTAGCAACATCAAAAAGACAACAATTCATCGTATCTCTTCGTGCGCTCATATCATGCGTATAAATATATCCATCACGACACGCTTGAAGCATTTTTGTATTCATTTGAAACATTTGGTAAAGTTCTTTATTCAGTTGGTTAAATACTAAACAACGTTTAGTAGATACTAATGTAGAATCGGAGTTTGCATTTTCTTTATCCCCGACAAACATAATAGACTGTGCTTTTTTATACACTGAGTCTAAAATCGCTACAAAAGAGGTTTTATAATCTCTATAATCTCTGTAACTTTTTGCAACATCTGGTGCAAGTTTTTCTAATGCATGTTCAACGATATTATGCATAACAGGAACGGTCAAATAACCATTTCCATTATCATCAGTCTTTTCCCAGTTGTTTTTATCGTCGACCATGTTTGTTACATATTCTAATAAGTTCTGCAATTCTTCATCTTTAAATACATGAAGTGAGCGATAAGCAGACTTACCTATTGCAGATTTTACTTTATCTAAGTCAAAATCCTGCAACGTATTATCCTTCTTAATGATATAAATCATAATTCAAAACCTTCTTTCCATATGATTAAATTAATGTTTTCCTGGGTCTAAGAAACCAAAAATAGTAATTTTAAACCATTTAAATTTACAATAAACTAATTATAAAATGAAAGGAATACTTATTATGAATAAGACAATGATAACCATGAAAATGGCTTGTGTACCAGGAATCCCAAATGTAAATAATATAGTATACTCTAAAGAATGTTTTTTAGAAGCATTCGATAATTATATAAAAAATAAAGGTCCTATACCAGTTACAATAAATCCAGATTATTCATCACCAATGGCGATTCAATATGTAGACGTTAGTAAAATAATTGGTGAGGTAAGATCATTGAATAGTTTTAGTAGTGATTTTGAAACAATAACCTTCCACAAAAATCCATATAATAAACTAGGAGATAATATTTCCGAATTAATAGATTCTGTTAGAGTTGAACTTGGGTTACGATATATGGCAAAACCTCAACCTTCTATTCTTGGGCATACAAATGTTACTGATATGAGAATTATCGCTTTTGACGTATTAGCCAAAAATACATATGAGGATATAAAATAATTATATTGAATACATAATATTAAGAAGTTTAAAATCTTCTATAAATATACCAAAAGTATCTTAGCAAATAGATATCTTTAAACAATTGAAGTAAATGATCTTTTTGTTGCAAACACAATCAGTGAGAAATCACTGATTGTGTTTTCTCTTTTTCGTAGATTAATTTTAGCACAATTAATTTTCTCTATCTCCCGATAAAACACGGGAGATAGAGAATCTTTACTTGACTAAATAGTAAGGATGTAAGAATAACTATAATAGAAAATCCCAATTACAATATCATCTATTGTCGACTACAGTAACACATGATGCCCCATCTTCGATAATAGCATAGTTGTTTCCTCCAAGTGAAAATTCTCCAATGGTTCCACCATTAATAGTACATGTAGCACTTACAAATGTACCATGTGCATCATTTGAATTTGGTTTTTCTGGAGTTCCTGCAAATGGGATTTCACCACCAACAAATAACTTATCAATTTTACCATCATTAACGGTAATACTGATATTGTCCATAGGACCACGGTTGATACCTTGGATTTTGCTTACATATCCACCATTCATAACTAAGGAACCAGTTCCTGTATAACCATTTGAACCGCCTACAGTAAGTCCCCACTCTTCACTTCTAAAGTCTCCATCGATAGCAATTTTGACTGTTTTATCATAGGAATATCCATTACCACCACCATATACAAGATCAGTAACTACACCTCCGGATAAAACAAGTTCTGCATCTTCTACAATAGCCCAACTATTTTCAATTGGTCCATCGTAAATTCTATTGGAACATGTACATGTTCCAAATAACTGGTCAGCAGCACCACCACGAACAGATTTAGCTTTTCCTCCAGTCATAGTAATTCTTGATTTAACGGTATGAGATTTATGAAGACCACCACCGAAAATGTGTGCAACTTCTCCACCTTCAAAATTAATGGATGAATTGGTAAATGTATCATCATCATGACATCCACCGAATATATAAGCATCTTTAGATACCAAAATTTCTCCTCCATTGAAAGTGATTTTAGCACCTTCAACGCCATCTTCTCTTTCAACAATAGTAATTGGAGTACCATTTGCAAGAAATACTTCTTTTCCTGCAATAGTAACTAATTCTGGAATTTTCGATTTAGCCACAAGAGAATTTAAAAATGTCTGTGTAACCATTTCATTAATAATGGATTTTACATCTTCTGTAGTAGCAATTGGTGCTTTATCTTCTTTTGTGACAGAATCGATTTCTTTGGAAATTCTACTAAAAAATCCAAGTAATGTAACATCTTTAGCCATTTCATATACCTGACCTTTCATAATATTAAAATTATGTTTTTGTGAAAGATTTTATGGGTTTTGTTATATGTGTGGGTTTTAGGGTGGGGGAAGGGATTGAATTTAGCACAATTAATTTTCTCTATCTCTCGGTAAAACACGGGAGATAGAGAATTTTTATTAAGCTAAATAGTAATGCGTCTAAGATAAAGACCTATGTGGGAACTGATGGAAAATTACATTTTGTGAATAGTGCAGGTGCTGATACAGCGCTAAATTTTAGTAATAAAAGTAATAAAACAATGATTGCGACATTATTGAAAGATTTTACAATGAATACAGAATGGACATATACAATAGCAACAGATTGTTATATTCAAATAATAAGTCCTGTTGGAACAGATGCATGGGGTATTATAACAATAAATGATACTGAAATTGAAATATATAATTCTAATATTGATAACAGCAGTGGTTGGGGTGGTGGATATTCTAATGTATATTTTTGCAAAAAAGGAGATGTTATAATATCATTGGTTAAAAATCCTAATCATTTGTATAGATCATCTCTTATTCAATGGAACTAATTTTGTTTTTATTGTTTATTATTTTCTCTTATTAGGGGGATTGAATTTAGCACAATTAATTTTCTCTATCTCTCGGTAAAACACGGGAGATAGAGAATTTTTATTAAGCTAAATAGTAACGTCACTAAAGTGAAAACTTATGTAGGAACTGACGGTAAATTACATTTTGTGAATAGTGCAGGTGCTGATACAGTACTCCCTTTTAGCAATAGCAATATAGACTATAGCAACTGTTATACTGACCTTGCCATATTCAAAGGAAGCCAAACTGCATATCATAACATCGTTATCACAAGAGAACTTCCTAAAGGTAAATACATTGTTAGTTGGAGTACATTTTGGACGTGGTATAATAATAACGGATTTCACTTAAGTCCTGTATGTGGTGGATTTGGGAGTAGTTATAATCCAATAATATCTAAACTTAAGGGCAGCACAATAGTTGAATATGTTGACAGTGGAAGTGCTGGACAGCTTGGAGTCGTAACCATAGAAGAAAATTCAGATACTATTACAATAACACAGACAGCAAATGGATATAATACTGCAACTGCATTCTTCATGAAGATTGAATAATTATTTTATTTGGGGGATTGAATTTAGCACAATTAATTTTCTCTATCTCTCGGTAAAACACGGGAGATAGAGAAATCTTATTTAACTAAATAGTAACGTCGGAAAGGACTCATCAAATATGACACTACATGAAAAATTAGATATGGTATTAAACGATGAAAGATTTTTCTCACAACTACCAACAGTTGATTTGTTGGACTATAATGGATCTGAAGGAAATTCGACTTTATCAAATCAAGTTAGAACTTTAATACATGGTAGAAAGTTTTCAAATTATAAATATGTATATTTTGCATTTGGAGAAGCATATGGGGTATATGATACTGATGGACTTAGATCCCAAGGTAGTGGGGTTGTAATGTCGCTATCTGATTTTAAAAGTGGAAAAGCATTTCATTATCCATCTGGCGTAACAAGTGGATATTATGCAAAACTTGTATATAAAAATGATACACAAGTTACAGCATCATTTAGTTTATCATCATATCGTCAATATTTTTTATTTGGAATAAAAGGATAATTTTTAGAGATACTCTTTTGAAGAGTATCTCTATTTACTTTCTTATAAGGCTTTAAAAAGTAATTAAAGTTACACTTGATTAAGAAAGGTTGGTGTAATTTATGGCAATTGACCCAGCTTTTGGTGTAGATAGTTTTGGTAATCCCAAGATGTATTCAGAATCGGAAACTTTGGCTAGGAATATTTTAACCATTCTTTTTGGAAAAGAATTGGCTTATCCTACTATGCCTAGTTTTGGAATGGATATACCAAAATTAATTTTAACCATGTATGATGAAATAAGCGAAGATGACCTTAAGAATGAACTTATTGGTCATTGTACACATTTTAGAGAAGTCGTACAAACAGGAGAATTTGATGTAATCAAAACTATATTAAAAGATTCTCTTGGTAATGACGCACCCTCAATATTATTCCAAATCCCTACACAAATCAAACATGTTAGTAGAACTCTTGTGATTGGTATTACAGCAGCTCAAAAACATATCACGTATAATTTTGTGTGGTTGGATGAATAATATTTTAAAATTATAGAAAGGAAACTTTTGTTATGTCTGAGGAAATTAAAGTAACACAGGATAAAACTCTTGACGTTGCTAGTTTATTTAATGAAGCAAAAAAGACAAAAACAGATGCAACCAAACCCGATCCGACAATCATACCAGCAAAAACACCATTACAGTTAATGCAAGAAAGTCATGGTAAAGGTTTGGTGATTCAAAATAATCAAGATGATGGACCAAAACGTGGTGGTTCTATGACTGAAGAAAGAGTAGAAGCAGTTCAGAAAACTATGGCTGAAATGGATGAACTTGCAGAAAAGGCAAGACTTGTTGGTATTACAGAAAAACCAAAAAATGATTTAGAACTTGCTTCGTTAGTCGGAAAACTTGATAATCTGGATATTAATGAACTGAGACGTGCAAATAAATACGGTACTGAAAGTACACAGATTGAAGGAAACAGTGTAGCTGTAGAAAATGTTATTGGTGAAGAGGTATCAGCATCAACCCATGTGGGTACAGCACATAATGGAGCTATTGATGAAACTGGATTATTCATTCCTCGTTCTCAAGTAGAAGCTGCTAAAGATCAAGCAAAAACCGAAACAAAAGATACTGTAAATACTTCATCAGAATCTATTCCGGATTCTGAAAAAGTTGCAGTTACTATCAATAAAGATGCTATAAATGATGGTACTAAATTGGTAGTAGAATTTACAGAAGAAGAAAGAGAAAAACTCATTGCTAGTAAACAAATAGAGTTAATCAGCGTTAACTCTATCAATATCAATACGGGTAAAGTTACAAGACCCGATGAAAAATTCAGAACTGATTATGCAACCAATATGAGAAATGTTGTTGGTGCTAGTACAGTTATGACTTTCGTTGCAAGTAGATTTAGAGCCACAATGAAAGGATTAACTTTCGGTCAGTATATGAACTTGGCTTTAGCGGTTGACATTACTGATGCGGAAATCTTAAATAAGAAACTATCCATTATTTATAATGCAATTGTAGATTCTTCTATCGGTTCATTTACAAGTTATGATGATTTCTTAAGAAACTTTGCATACAAAGATGTGCCTTTAGCAACATATGCATTGTATATCGCCACTAATGCAGAGTTGTTAGAACTTGGATTAGTTTGTGGAGTAGAAACTTGTAAGAAGAATTTCTCCATTGCTTTCACTCCAAGAAATCTATTAGTAATGGATAGATTAAGTCCAAGATTCTTAGAAATCATGGAGACTACAGGTAAGGCAGATGGTAGAGTTGCTATGGATTATCATAACGAATCTACAATCATCACAAAGAAAATTGTAGAGCTTCCTGTATGTAAAGTCGGTGTTGAATTTGGTCTTCGTTCTTGTTACGATATGATTAATGTAGTTCTTCCATTCATTAATAATATCGAAGAAATTATGACCGATAAACATCCGGATGATATCAATCATGTTCATGAAATTATTGCACTTGCTACAAACTATATCAGTGCTCTTTATTTCATGGATGAAAATGGAGACTACACAATTCGTGAGGATAATATTGAAGAAATTGTTGATTTCTTATATGACATTCCAATGTCTGATTATGAAATCATTAGCAATATTATGACAATCACTGATGAGGACTATATGTATGGCTTTGGTGTACCAAATGTAGTTTGCCCGGCTTGTGGAAATGTGACCAAATTGGTAGATGTGGATATCGACAATGAGGTTTTTCGTCAGTTCCAGGAACAAGGGAGTACAAAAATAAACAAAGAGACGCTACCGAGACTTTAGAATTTTATCTAAAGTTTTTTGAAGGTGCTATGACGTATCATGAAATTCTTGATACTCCTTGTAAAACTTTGTTAGAATTGAGAGATGCAAAGTTACGTCGCCTGGATAAAGAACAACAACAACAAAAAGAATTAGAAAAAGGTATCACCTCTTCTAATATTCGAAATAATATTCTTAAACAATAAATTTTAGATGTTGAGGTAAAGGACATATGGAAAGACAAATGACAGTATTTGCGTCAGAAATGGCGGAATACAGATTAGAGCCCTTGTATGAGATTGTACATGGGAAATATAAAAAATTTAAAATTTTTTATCGGTTGGTAGAAGAATTCGCTGACGAAATTAAAAAATTAAAATATGAAGAATCTGCTGATGATATATTGGATGTGATCATCAAATTATCAAATGAAGATACAGTAGATGAATTTATGTCTAAACTCATGGAAAAAATTAATTCCAAGAAAATTGCCTGTAACATCGTATCTGAAGGAAAGAAAATCAAAATTAGTATTCAATCTTAAAAAGAGAGTAACCATAATTGGTTACTCTCTCATTTTATTATAAGTTATCTTTTAAACTATTTATTATACCATTTAGGTATTTTCTGACTGTATCACCCATATATTTGGTTAATGCCAAATCGCAACTAACTATATCTTCAGACGAGATTTGTAATGCAAATTTGTAGATATCTTCAAGCACTTCTTTCTTATATATCCCACCACCATTTTCTGGACCTTCAATTAAAACTTTTCCATACTTTTTATAAAATATCCAATCAATATTCCATGAATCTGGTAAATCATAAATATAATCAAGAATCTTCTTATCTTTAAATAAAATATACATTTGTGAAGATGTTTCATTACCATGACTTTCACAAGAAGCCACTGTGATAAATCCATATTTATTAAGTATTGCGATAGTATTTGCTATATTATAATCAACGATAATTTCGCCTGGGTATGATGTTTCACAATCTGGGCAAAAGCATAATTCAATATCATGAGCTACTGATGGAACTGACGTAATTGATATTTTTGCATCACTTTTATTATAACAATATACTTTTTGAGATGTTGTATAATATAGTTGGTGTACGCTAAAACAATATGCACAAATGATTCCAAGATCAGTTTCAATGGAGGAGTCAAACCTAGTTTGACTCCTCCCACCTATTTTTGTACATAACGATTTTTCATATTCACCATTATTGATATATTCGGAATTGTATGTTCTATAAAACTCTCGTCTATACCTCATACTCCAATCCCTCCAAATATTCCTTAACTGGTCTACCATGAGTCCAGAAGAGATATAATAAGTTTGTATAGATATCGGCAGATAAACTACATCCAGCAGCATGTATGTGTCCTCCACCACCAAGAGATTTTGCAAGGGTTACACAATCAAAAGGTGTATCTTGTTTATTATTAGAACGAAAAGAAATGGTTCTTTTTTCGTTATACATCATAATAGCAAGATCAAACCCGTATCTCTTACAACAAGTATTTCCAGCATAAGATGCATCATCCACATTCCCAGCAAATAATAAAATCTTCAAATCTTCCGGATAACTATTTAAGATAGCCACAGTATCTTTGTAAACATTGCTACTAGAAGAGTTGAAAATATCTCGAAACTCACTAATGGTGATAGTCTTTGCAGAATAGAGTTCTCTCATGAATTTATTTTCTCTATTTTCAACAAGTTCTGTTAACCTATCAATAATATCAGATGGAAGAGGGATATCCCTATATTTGTTTTCAATCACATCACCATTTTCATCATATCGGCAAATTATACTTCTCTGATATACTTCAGATTCAACAAATCTTGTTAATAAGTCTATCATTACCCCAAACTTTCCAACATGTTTAAACATAATTGTCAGTGCGTCTGGTAATGAAATTTTCACTGGAAGTTCTTTAATGTCAAATTCAAAAGTGTCATACATGGTAATAATATATACAATCCATGTAACTGCTTTGATATATACCAAATCATCATCTATACCATCTAATGAGAAGAATCCAGCTTTTAATAAGAACATGAAATAGTGGAATGTGGCAGAACGTTTCCAGAATAGACAATCTTCAAACATATCTAATTGCAAACAATAATCAATTACAGGAATCATGGCTTCAAACCCATAAGTTTCTGTAAATGGATGAATGGTCTCATAAATATGTTCGATATGATATCCTTCGCAAATAACTACATTATCTGCAATATATGCAGAATCTGCAACATCACCCCAAGGTCTATTTCTAACAATAATATCCGCCGTACTAGAAATAGAAGATTTATGGTAATCTGGATTCGAAACATGATGATCAAACGACCAGTATTTCATACCAACAACATCGTATCGATTACTAGAAATTTTTTCGTATGATTTTTCTATTACGTTCATAGGAACGTAAATATCTGTAACGATATAGAGAATCTCGATAGTATCACGTCTTTTATTATAATCATCAATATCTTTTTTCAAGTTTTCAATTTTATTAATAACCTGAGTAATGATATTATTACCAAGAATTTCGGTATTAAAGGTATTTGGAATACCAATAATGATTGGTTTACTGAATACGATCTGGTCATGCTCGTCAATAAGACCATCATCATATTTATCAGATTTCTTTGGAATAGAAGCTCTGTTAATATACTGATCAAGTTTCTTTTCATAAGTTGCCGGATCATTACAATAAGTTGCTCTAAGCTCTTTCATTTTCTTTTCTAATTTTCTGTTCTTCTTTCTATCGGAACGAAAATATCCAAGACAATCATTGATTTCTTCTGGTGTTCTTGTATATGTTGTTGGTAACGGATTATTTTTATCAGTACTTCTCATTCGAGAATCATTGAATATATACTTTGTGAGAAAAGCACATCCCTCACCATCCATATCTCCATTATGTGTAATATTTACAGGAATTATAATTTTCTTAATCGGTTTTCCCATTTTTCTTTCCTCCTAAAATCCAAAGCGGTAACCCTTCTTACAAACGGCACTGCTTCCTTTTTCTAATATTCCTCTATCACAGAGAGACTCTAATGCATCCTTAATTTCATCTTTACTATACGCAAGTTCTCTTGCAAGAACCGATACCTCTACTTTTGTATAGTTTCTAGGATCATCATTCTCCCTTGATGTTCCTAATCTTCTTAATGAATTATAACCATTTAAAGTTGTTAATAAATAGCACATAACCCTTAACTCTTTTTTAGAAAGGTTATTATTCATAATGATGTACCGAAAGGATTCTTTCGGTATGTGTACATTTTCTTTGTACTGTGTAACGTCAACCGTTCCCATTATTTACTTTTCCTCCTTGTGTAAAATATATGATAGAGGTAATAAGATAGTCCTCATTACCTCTATATCTACTAATATAATATATCATTTAAATAGCAAGGGTTTGTGAAACCGATGCTCTTGTCACCATGGTATACAAAACCTTTCTTCTAAAGTCTTCGGCTCCATAAAGTTCAGCCAAGGATACTACATTTTCCCATTGAGAACCTTGTGAAGCATATACAGTAATTGCATAACCAAAGTCGAAAGTTTCCATACCAAAACTCATCGATTTTTGTAAGTCGTTTTTCTCTAATCGCATCAAATGTTTGTAATCTACTGACAAATCCCTAAATGCTTTATTTGTAAAATCTGGACGAAAATCAATTTCAATACTTTTACCATTAAAAGATTCACGATTCACATATTCAATAAATCCTGTAGTTCCATTAGTTAAGTACAAATGGTCACCAATATACTTATTCCAGTTATTCTTTTTGCAAATAACTTTTTCTCCAACATAAGGTAAATCTAATCTAGGAAATTTTAAAAAATTTTCTCTAAATAAATCATTGATTTCTGTTTTCAATTTATTCGTTACCGTAAGAACGATATCTGCATTTTGAAGTTGATATGGTGTCAAATCTTTTCTTTTAATGATAGCAGATTTACCATACACCCCAGGTTTCAAATCATATCCCCCAAGGATTCTATGAGCAATGTAAACGATAGGGTCATCTTCTTTTTGTCTCATCAGTTTTCTCAAAACTACATTTGGTTCTGTTAAAAAAGCAGGTTTTCCAAATACAGGTGGTAACTGATTCAAATCCCCAAGAACAAAAATAGGAAGACCGAAAGATTTTATATCTTCTGCCATTTTAGGTTCTATCATTGTACCTTCCTATTGTGTTAATCATCGTTAAAATAACTTCAGATTATATACATGCACAATAACATGCAAAACATATTACAACTCAAATATATGATTATAACAGTTCTGTGCTGCATTAATATCCCTATTTACTTTATGTTTTGTTCCATAACCACATGATTCACATTTAAAATCTCTTTGTTTTAGTGACAAATGTGGATTTATAAATCCACATATAGAACAAGTTTTTGTAGTATTTTCTGGAGCTTTAATATAATTTGTTTTATATATCCAACATGCATCTATTATTGCTTCATTGGTAGAATACATTGAATGAAACATATTTATGTATCTTATATATTTAGATACTTTCGTACCCAAAATAGAATACGTGTTGGTTTCTAGTTGTTTAAATCTATCAACACATATTGTCTTATATCTTGTTGCTATAGATTTAGCAACATGTCTTCTCCAGTTAAGTTTTATATTTGTAATCTTTCTCCAAGCAATTCTAAACTTCTTCTGAACCTTACTATAGTTTTTGCTGTAAGGATTTCGTCCAGCTTTCTTATTAGCCAAGTATTTTCTATCCATTATGTGTTGAAGTCTTTTTGTTCTTCTTTCCAAATAATGGATTCTGTTCTTAGTTTTTTGGTCCATTTCACAAATATAAGTCTTACCACTGCTATCCACAATGCAGATAGGATTATGAATACCAGTATCTATTCCTGCAGCTTTTAATCGTTTGTAACTTTCGTTTTTAGTCTCGTAGATTAATCTTGCTTCTACGGAAATACAAATATAAAATTTACCCAAATCATGTATGAAAGATACTTCTTTAATATCTAAGTCATTAAACATGAATTTGTTCTTTGTATCAAAATAATAAATTAAACCATCATCAAATAATTCACCTGTACGAATTAGATCTTCTTTTAGATGAATAATTCTATGTTCGTTTCTGTTTACACGGAATGATATTTTATCTGTTGATAGAATATTGAATCTTGAATTAATCGTAACTTTTCTTATGTCACGTTTTGATGTGACTATGGATTTTGTGTGTACTTTAAAAGATGAATAAAATTTATCAAATTTTCTAAATTTTGGACATCCACCACGTACTTTAGCGACACGAATAGCATATACTAAATCTTTTGCAACTTGTTCAGATATACCAACGCAAGTTGTAGTATGGTCATGACGACCATATTCATTTTTATAAAAATATTCACCTTTAAATTTACTTGATTTAAAACAAATTCCATTATTACGACATCTTCTGTATTCTTCAACAAAATCATTCCAAACTTTTCTACGATAGTTACTATTATTAAAGATAAATTTTTTAACATCCCATCCATCTTCAATATTTTCTTGATTAGTTTTAGTTACATTTATAGATCGTTTAATCATAATCATCTTTTTAGGACATTTTTCATATTTTCTAAGTTTCCTAGGTTTCATTTATTTCACCTCCTTCCCATAATCACTAAAATAATATATGATTGAAGTCAAAAAGTGAAATTCGTTATTTTAACAATTTACTCTCCCATGTCTCCATAGGTTACAGACTATATTTTCAAGTATATAAAATACTTGCAGCCTCTTTCGAATGATAAGAGATTTTATATCATCCTACTCTACTAAGTCTTAATTAAAAGCTTTTCGATAGTCGTTGAACGTTACTCTATTTAAAGAGTCTTCGCTGCGCCGATTGTCTCATTTATCTAATCTTTTTACCATACCTTTGGATATTACCCATTGCCATCATAATATTTCTATTATAGTTTGGTAATTAGATACTTCGAGATTTCCCCGCAATTAAGGCTGTTTTTTATCGACTAATAACACTTTTTAATCGATACAGATAGCTTTATACTTCTTTTTTAGTCTCTCTTTCTTACGAAATACATTCTTAGTTTTTACTTTACCACTAGGTAAAAGAATAGCTCGTCCATCCTCATCCCTATCAATTTCTTTTACAACTTCATAGAATGCAGAATGACAAGTTTTTGCAGGAAGACCATTTCTTGCAAGTTGAGTTGCTGCTTTTCCTGTATAAGCAACAAATAAAACTTCCTCTACAGGATTTAATCCTAAATCCATTAATATATATTTTATAGTAGTGGTTTTACCAGTTCCAGCAGCTCCAGATATTTCAAATATTTGACCCGAGGAAGATGAATGCCACCATTTATTAGCTTCATAAGATGCGAAAATCTGGTCTGAATTTAATTCAATACCCATTTATAAATCACCTCATATTTATATATTTACTTAACGAAATGTCGGGTAATTTATTTTATAAATATTATATTAACAAAAAATTAAGCAAAAAAATTGCTATAAATATTCCAGATATATAATTCATAGATCCGTCAAAAAATGATCTGTATTTATCTGTCAAGGTGTATGAAATGCAGTATTGGGTTATCACACCTCTCTTTTTATATTTACTACAGGTATGAGTTTTAAAACTCATACCTGTAGTTTTTAGTTATAATACATCCATATCATGTTCTATCTATTGTCTTATCATTTCTTCATATAATGCGAGTTGTAATGATATCATTCTTTTAGAATTCTTTAATATGACAATTAATAAACATATTGAGATGCCTGTAATAAATAATAATATAAGTAAAATTCCAAATATCCAAAATGGTATAATGTTCATATTAAAATTCTCCTATTTGTAAATTAGTTCCCGGTTTCAACTCATCAAGAAGTGCTTCAAATCCATCTGTGAAAAATTTATTTGAAATTATATTTCTGAAAATTTCAAAATGTTTGTCGTCAGGAACAGCAAATACCAAAATATTTCCAAAATAATTTTGACCTATTTCGGCAAATTGATTTGCTGTTACATAAGGGTCATTCTGAAATACTCCGCATCCATAAGCCCCAAGAATCAAAATATCAATCTTTTTATCTACAGCAATTTCATAAATAATTTTAATTCTTTCAGCCATAGTAGCTTCAATCACATCTTCACTTATTCCATGCTTTCTAGCAGCCCCCGCATTTGGTGCAGCTATAGTAATAACATCAGCCATCCGTTGTTTTCCTTTACTATTAGTAAACATGATATCTGGTGTATAAAGACATCTGTTTTTATACAAAGCTTTGTTTTTATGTTCTCTATTATATGCATAGAATGTGTCATTAAAATGCTCTAGTATTGGATATAATGTACTTTCATGACAAAGATGCTCTTCCTGAGCAGACGACCCTTCCATAAACATTCCTCCTGGATTTTTATAACTTGCAAAGTTTAAAATAGCAATTCGTTTACCTTTTTTCTTCACTTCAAATAATGCATCTACAGTATTAGACTTTTCAAACTTTACAGCTCGAGTGAACTTATCTGGTCTAGTAGAACTTCTATCCAGTAGATCTCTACAGGCATCTTCATCATATACCGTAGCATTTTCAATAGAGAAGGCTATTTCTTTATCATACTTAAGTGTCACTTCCTTAGTATGTTCAATAGCTTTTAATTTGTTGATTTGTTTGTTTTTAAAATAATCCATGAATTAATCCTCTCTTTCTTTATATTTGGTCTTTTTATCGATACATGAAAATAATATACGATTAAATTTTTATAGTTTATCTAGGATAACAAAGATGAGAGAAGTCATTTGACTTCTCTCATCTATTTATACATTCACTTTTCCAAAACATGCTGCATACTCAGCATCTGAAATAACGATATCATTTGTTTCATAAATAGCATATTCGGAAGGAAAAGATTCTGCAATATTATGTTCATTCAAAAGTCTTGGTGCACCAGCTACATTTTCCCATCTTGTTACAGGAAGGTCAATCTTTTCAACTACACCAACGCCCTCTACTTTATTTTTTACATGAATAATTACATCTTTCATTAATGTCGTAATTTTTCTTGCCATTTCATAATTCCCCCTTATACTTTTATTTCACCAGTGAGGTAAATATTTACAGGGTTGTTATTACTTGGAACATCGACATTCATATATGATGTTTCCTTAAGTTCATATAAGAACATGTCAGGATTATCATCGAATCCTTCTGGATGTTCATCTTCAGCCATATCTTTTGTTTTTACAAGACATGGGCAGTTGTCTACATAATAATATTTAGCAGGTTCTAATAATTGTGCCATCTCTAAACCTCCTATCCAATATATCCATTATTCTTATCGGTAATAAGAAGATTATCTGCATCTGAACTATGAATTGTAAACTTAGCACGTTGTTCTGTTTCAAAGTACAAAGTTTCTTCAATCTGTTCAAATGTAGTTTCTGTCGGATTAGTAATAACTTCATTTTCACTATTTACATCTCTAATTTCTTCTGCCCATACAGTGTCAATTGGAAATGCTTCTGGTCTTTCCATTTGAGACTGGAATGCTCTAGCTCCACTAGAAGTTGCTAAATAAACAATCGCTTTATCCAAGAACTCAACATCAACACATTGGTCAATGATCATATGTTCACAAGTAGGTAGCTGAACAGAGCTAGAAATGAAATAGAATATATCAATAGATTGAAGTACTACTCTATTATCAAGATCCATCATTCTAGTTACAATACCATTTACTCCAGAAGCCGCTGTAGGTTCATCAGCTAAGAATCTTTCATATTCTAACTTAGGAGAATAAACTCGTTTAATAGTTACTGTGGTATTTGCTACAGTTTCCATTCCAAGTTTATATTCTTCTGGAAAACCTACATAAGAATATTCATTGAAATTAATTGGAATTGTAAAAGATTCCTTATTTTCCAGAACGTTTCCAACATCGTCCATACCAGTTGTTTTAATCTCACAATCTACTAAGGCATTGCTAGATGTCCATTCGGGACCAAATTTTTTCCATTCTGTATACAAATAAGAATCATTGTATTTTGGATTTTCTAATAACCACTCTTCAAAAGTTTTTGTTAAACCATTAAATTCAGAAAATTCTTGTTCTCTAAACATACCTGAAAGAAAACCACAAATATTTCTGTCACCAAGACGAGTAATTGGTTTAAAATAAAATCCATTAGTATCACCAGAAACTTCAAAGATAAAATCTTTGTATTTATAGTCATTTTTTGAAAACTCATGATATTCTTTTAAAATATCTTTTTTGTTTTCATCTGGTTCAAATTCATCTACTAAGAATTTTGTTCCGAGTAGATAACTTCCTGGATATTCTGGATGAATAAAACCAACAGATGATTGGAACTGAATATTGAATTCTTGAATCGCTTCATATAAAGTATGAGACTTTTGTCTGAAGCTGATAATCTTTCCATCTCCAGGTCTTTTAAGATATACTTCACCAGTAACCTTATTGGTCATGATTTCTCCAGGAACACTATGTCTATGATTATCGACGCTTAGAAATGATGAACCATATCTAACGTCAGCATCAAATGTCTGAGCCATAATTACTTCCTTTCTTTACACCGGATTCTCCCGTTAATAAAACTAAAGCTTGTTCTTGTATAGCTTCTTTTGTTTTAATTACCGTATTACCTGTACTTAGTTTTTCTAAATCTACAGAACCAGTTACTTCATTTTCCACCCATACATAAGTACCATGAAAACGAACAGTAACGTCAGGATTTAAGAAAATAACAGGTGGTCCTTCTACACCTTCTGCTATAAATACTTTAGAGAAATTAGGAAAAACTTCGGAGAAGTATTTTTTATTGAACTGTAACTCGTCCGGATTTCCAAGACCAAGTGGCAATAACTCTTCAAAGAAGAAAATTTTCATCTCTTCAATCAACCCATCTTCAATTTCATAATAAATAGGTTCTTCTTTTGGTTCATTCGGTTCAATTACAGCTTTTTCATGTTTGATAAGATCAATATACTTATCAATAATCAAATCGATTTCTCTTTTAGCAATGAAGTTTTCTTCTACCAAGTCGGATACTAAATAGAAATATGTCTCTCCATCTTTAAATACTTTAGAATATCCAAAGTATTCGAAATCTCTTTCTTTTTCATAAATATCTAAAAGATATTTTGTTTTCAGACCTCTAAATACAGCTTTATGTGGTCCGAAAGGGAATACGTTTGGAAGACCAAGACGTCTACCATTTGCATAAATCTCATAATATTCTGGGTCTAATGGTTTATCCAGGTATTCGGATAAATCTAAAATACCATCTGGGTCAAACTCAGTAAACTTACATACTACTTGTTTTGCATATGGAGATAATTCAAATAAGTAACTATCTCCTTTCTGATAGAATATTCTGGACTGAATATAGGTTCTTCCTTCAGAATCAATTAACCTAAAAGCATTCTTTGGAGCAAGTCTTCCATTATAATACATTCTTGCTAAATTAACATCAGGATTCAATTTTAATGGATTCAGATGGAATCTAGGATAAGTATTTCTATGAACTACTCCAGAATTAATCACCGAAGTTTTATTTACAATAACATCCACTGTACAAGGATAATCCGTATCAAACTCTGTAAGCTGAATAGAGAAGTCTGTTACGATTCCATATTTTGTTTTTAATTCATGACGTTCATCATACATTTCATATGGCACTTCATGTCTTACTAAACGCTTAGAGTAAAACTCTGGTTTAATCGTTCTTCCATTTAATTTAAGAACGATATCATTCATGGTATATTCCACATTTTTATTTTCTACAATGTGTACTGTCTGCCAATCTTCTCTATCACTAAACGTAACTTGTGTTACTTGTGGTTCATAATTTGTCCAGTCAAGTTCCATCATAATATAGGAATCTTTATTTACCATATCACATGGAATATAAATAAAATCCATTCCAAGGCTATTTATAACTTCAGCATTTGCACAAAGGATACCATCCACAAATACTTTCATAGCCATATATTCTTTTCCTGGATTTTTAAATGCAAATACATAACGATCTACCAAATCATCAAATTCAACATAACTACCAAGAGTTACATTTGGTAATAATAATTTGACATCATCAATATAAACTTCAGTTTTGAAGTCGTAAGAATTACTATCCGTTACATAATAAGCATTTGGATTATCTGGAGTTGTGATTCTTGCTGCTGATGCAAACATATAGTGAGCATTCACTTTATCTTCTAATCTAGTAGAACGACGAACCCTTCCTTTTAAATTAATCGTATTTGTAAAGAAATGAAATATAGTTTCTTTTCTTCTTTGATTTTTTACATATTTGGAAAGTGTAGTCCAGTCAGCCTTAACGAACTCCATCATTCTAGCAATTTTGTATTGCCTGGGTATTTTTTCTCCGCTATAATCCGAGATAAAATCTGGTGTTCCATACTTATAATCATATGGATTATAGTTAAGTACCTTTTCAAAGATAGCATAAAAAGTATCCAAATACTTACCAACCAAGGTAATTAAATTCAAATCATCTCCTGTAAGTAAGTGGTGGGGTTCAATATAAACATCATCATCTACATTACTTTCCGTATAAATATAATTACCATTAAAGTCTTTTTCTAATTTATCAAGATAACGATTGACGTTGTAATTGTGCTCTCTAAAGTAAATCATATTTACAATTTCAGCAACAGAATACACATCATTAAATCTACCTTTCATATAAGACCAATAGAAATCAAGTACTGATGTGTACTTAACTTCTGGAATTTCTTTATAGAAGAAATAAACTGTATATTTGCTCCTCTTATCAATCAATGGGTCAATAACCTGATATAGATTTGGATAATAAAGCTTTACTCCAACTTCATATGCAGGTTCATATCTATCTACAGAAGCGCCTTCATAGATAGCTTTCATAACAAGCATATTCTTTTCAGGTACTGGCATAGTAAGCATTTCACCTACATTAATTTCTGGAGTAAAGAATCTAGATTCTGACCTTGCTTCATAAGTTTCATCCGTAATATACTCTCTAATATAAGATGGAATCGTTCCATCTGGTGTAGACTCAAAATTTACTCTATATAAATCTGTAAAGAAGATTACAGCAACTTCAAAGTCTCCATTATGTGAATCTACTAAAGAAGTAATTCTTTTATCGAACTTAAATTCTACGTGTCTTCTTCCATTTAAAATCCCTTGTGTTGCAGGAATTAAATGTGTGGATTTATCACCAACTTTAATACAAATAAAATATAAACCTTTTTTAAGTTCATTCTTTCTTGTATCATACGGAATCTTTTTAGAGAGTATGGTATCTTTATTTACAATGGTAAATTCAATTCCATTATTTGGTACAAACATCACTGTGAAATCATGAAATCTATGAGCTCCAGTATTTGTATAAACATGTTTTGCATTCATATGATTCATGATAAGTCTGGTTCCTTTTTCTAAAGGAGTGACCCCAACATCAAATCTTACTTCTCCATCCATAATAACGATAGGAATTTCTCTAAAGGTTTTAGAGTCTGTAAGCATTTGCGTTACAGGAATAATTTGTTTATAATATTTCGAAGTCCTGAAAGCTTCTCTGTATTCAGGACGAATCATGTCATGTTCAACTTTAGTACATACTCTTCGTTTTTCATCCAAGTATAAATCACCAAATCGAACTTCACCAAATTCAGCTAGAATTCTTTTCACTCTAGCGATTTCTTCCAAATCGGGATTTTCAGCTTTTTCAAGTTCCATCAAAATATCACCATACTTCTTAAGACCCATATGAATATCATTATATGTAGTATTAAGAAGATATTCTCTAGTTTGATAGTGAAAGCGTTTATAAGTAATGGAATCTCTCTGCGTTCTATATAGAAATGCAAAAGAAGACTCCATAGTTTCTGTTAACGTTTTTCCGACAGCTTCATCCCGAAAAGAGTTGTTAATTTCTGTTTCTTTTAAAATCTTTTCCAGTGTATCTGGAAGACCTGTAATAGGTTCCCAATTTGGTAAAGACTGCATATTAACACCTACTTTCTATACTAGGCTTTCAGTATTAGAATAATGTTTTTAGCCCTATTTTTAGGCAAATAATAATGTTGTAACTGTATATTATATTTTTAGAATATTTGAAAGGAGAAAAATATGAATTTTATCAATAATGAAACTATGAGACCTTCAAGGTATAGAGAACGGAAAGAAATTGAAGATGAAATAAATGCTATTTATTGTATAGATTATCCAAAAACAAAACTAAATCAGATGAGTCTAATTATTAACCTAGATGGTCAAAGATTGGATAAGGTACAATCATTTATTGTACACAGTGATGATGATATTATTACAAGTGATAGATTTGAATTTGATATTAAAGGAGCATTGCATGTTTCATCATTTACTCAGATTAGTGGATTAAATTGTTATATGGACCATGTCAACAATATAAATTTAAGTGATGATGTTATCAGAAAGGAGATTGATTATGATTTTAATGTTGTGGAAGAGTCTGATTTTATAACAGATATTATTTACCCATATGAATTAAGAATAACCGATACTATTTCTTATTAAGAAAGGAGAAAACATGCAACAGATAAATACATTAACTGGTGGAGTTTATTTCGGATATTATAAAGACGAAGCTAGACGTGTTGAATGTTGGGTAGATAAAATAGAGAATGCTGCTAAATTAGTTGCACCAATGCGATTACTTCCAATGATACATCGAACGCATTCTCAGTTATCCAGCAATATGAAAATCACTGAAGAACTATATTCAAAAGAAATTGATTTTATGAGACGACAAATAACAGTGTATGGATCTACAAAAATGTATTCTACTGAATATAGAAGTCCAGAACATAAACAATGTGAAGCATCTGCAAAATATTATGAACTTGATGTAGATGAAAGTGAAATGGATGAAACAATAATTGGTCCTTATTTTATTTTGAAAAATTTAAATTATACAGAATTCGCATCTTCTTTTAACTTTATTAGTATGGAAGATATGTGTCATATTCATAACACAACTCATATACGAGGTGTAGTTAATCCTAATGACGACCAATATAAGTACGTAAAATATCCATAGTATACTAAAAGTATACTATGGATATATTTTTTAAGTATATTGAATTGACTGGGTATCGTCGAATGGGTCGAATTCCATCAATTGGAAAACTTGTTTATTTGTCCTTTCTTCTCTTTCTACGGCATTCTTTTTACCGCGTTTCAAATCTTCAAGAGAAGACATCTGATTACTACTAAGACCAGTCATCATTAGAGGTCTATCTAGTTCAACATCATCAATTAACCTAATTTCATTTCCAGGTTCATAAGGATGATTAAAGTATTCAAGTTTTCTCATCTTTTCATTTTCGTCACTAGAACGATATCTTCGTTTTAATAACTTAAATGTCATAAATAATTCACCAGTGTCGTTCTTAACTTCTTGGTTAAGAACGCATACCCAATCTGAGTTTTCTATGCATAAATTAATTACTTTATATTACTATAAAGATTAGACTATATCTTCATCTTCTATATAATTACAATATAGGAAGAGCTATCTATTTCGGTTTCCCTACTCTACTTGGTTACTCACTTATTTTACTAAGCTACCCTTTCGATAGTCGTTGAACGTTCTCTAAAAGAGCTTCGCTGCTGATTGTCCTTTACGGGTTTCCCAGCAATTAAGATAGTTTTTATTCTTATATTTCTATAAGAGGAGACCATAGAAATCTTAATCTCCCAAGCACCAGCCACACCATCACGTCCGATGAGTTTAGTGACGTCTTCTTTTTTTGCTTGTAATGCGGCATCCACTACTGATGATGCAACTCGATTAAGCTGCTGTGCTGTAATACATTGATTACCTTATCTTTCATAAGGATTAGACTATATCTTCGTAAATAAATTCATTATAAATATATTTATGCCCACCATTTCGGTTTCCCTACTCTACTTGGTTACTCACTTATTTTACTAAGCTACCCTTTCGATAGTCGTTGAACGTTCTCTAAAAGAGCTTCGCTGCTGATTGTCCTTTACGGAGTTCCCAGCAATTAAATGGGTTTTCATAGTTTATAAACTATGCCGCTATTTTATTAACGGGAATATCATAGTGTATTGCCAAATTTTTTAATTCATTAGTAATATTCTTTAATTCTTCTTTTTCACTACTAGCTTTTTCTGCAGGAGCAATACGTTTTACGTAGTCGAGAATCAAAGCAATTACTTCTTCACCTTCATCATAAATATCCTGAATGATACCGTATAAATCATTTGTATCAATACTTCTATTTGGATAATAGGTGACAATAATATTGATATTATTTTGGTCAGTTAAAGTTAAATTTCCACCCTGTTTTAATTTCTTTATAATCTGTTTTGGAGTAAAGTTTCTAATATCATCACTAGAAACCATCATGTTGAAAATACGTTCAATCGTTTCATCAATACTATTTTCCATTGTAATATAAAGAACGCAAGGTCTTTTCTCTGGATCTTTTGCTTTAACATGAGCATTATACTTCTTAATATCTAAAGCAGACTTTAGAAGTATCTGGGATTTTCCACCACCAGGAAATGCTAAATACATATATAATCTTTTTGACATATATCCTGGAGCCAAAAGAGTATTTAAACCGTGTAAACCGGTTTTAAATATCTTCATTTTATCTTGCAGTTTTTGAACTGCTGCTATCACCACATCATCAAATTTATCTGGGTCAAGCGTAAACTTTTCATCTGAATCTAAACTATTAGTATTTCTTCTTATATTAATAATTGCCATCGCAAGTTGTTCTAAATCTTCTGCAATTTCCTTATAAGAAGAATATTCTTCGTCATCAATAACATTTAGAAATTCTTGTAATACTTCTTTAATGGTAATTACATAACCAAAACGTAATCTATCATCCAATCGTCTTATTAATTTTTTACTGTCTTCATGACCAATAAATAAAACGTTAATATTCTTAATATAATTATGGATCAATTCATCTGATTCAGGATTATCCATAAGTTCTGACTTAATGGCATTGTATGACTCGATCCTAGAGTCTACCATAAGCTCCAAAGACTTTAAAATTACCCAGAACCTTGTCTTTAAATCTGGATTCGCATAATAAGGTTCTGGGTTAATATTTCTAAATAATTTATATAAATTCTTTAATACCTTTTGTGTTCTAATAGCACTATCTTTATAGATAAATGCAGTAATAGAATCAAGGGTAAAGATTTCTAATCTTAAGTTTATTTTCTTTAACTTGAGTTGTTGAAAATTTGTAATCCCTTTCAACTTTAAAGAAACATCATGTTGTCTATCACGTTTCTTTACAGGTTCTTTTGTCAAAGTTTTATTTTTATTCATGTTTATCAATTTCTCTTTCCATTTATTCAAGTTAATATTTTTGTTGATAGGGGTATGACATTATACTAAGTCTTTAAAATATTAAGAAAAGTGAGTTTAATAATTATGGAAAAGATTATGTTAACTTTTGGAAAGATATTGAAAGGAACTGTGGTTGGTCCTATCAAAGCTTCTTCTATTTATGCAAAAACAAAACTTACTCTTAAAAAATATGAAAAACAAACTGGAGTTACTCCATTAAATAAATTAAAGAAGAAAGTGTATAAATCCAATGAAAGCTTTGTAGATTTAAACAAAGAGATTGTAAATCCATTGGTAAAATTACTTCAATCTACATCTGCTAATACAACAGATGTTTATATGGATAAAGATGGAAATCCTCTTGTTTCTTGTTCTTATCAGGTATCTCAAAATTTATTAAATAAGAACACTACTTTAGTATGTAATTGTGTCGGTCAAATTGCAAAGTTGAATACAGAATATTATTACTTAGCACTTACAATGAAATATAACGTTCATACCGACCAATCAGAATCATTATTAACTAGCTTATTAACTAAGGTTCGATGAAAATTCCCTGCTTACGATTTCTTCATGGAAGAACCTTCTTACGCTACAAGAATCTAGGATGTGATTTTAGTCACATCCTAGATTCACTTTCTTATTTCAATTTTCTGTTATAAAACCATGGTTTAATTTTATCGTATACAATAGATTTATATTTCGGCGGTTCCTCATCCCAATATTTGTATCTAAGTCCATCATCTAATACAATTGCTACCATAGATAACCAATACCAAAGAGCAGTATATAATAAACATACCTGACCCTCTATATTAAATGGTAGCATAGAGTAATCCCATACATTAAGACCAAATTTAATGTTAATAATACACCCCGAAATAAATTCAATCACGGTAATCATAATGGATGCGATACATGCTTGGTATTCCATATACATATCCATTGGAAAAAGTTCGTTGATAAGACCAACGCAAATAAAACTGAATCCTCCAACTATACCCATTGTCCAATGAGTATACCCCCTCCAAAGAATTTCAAGAATAAGATATATTACTCCACCAACTAAAAATAAAATGAGTGATTTAAAAAAATCATGTTTTAAACTCTTCATAAAGTATACCCTCCTTAAAATAAAAAAATAAAATAAAGAGGTATGGTGGAATTCCACCATACCCCCTATTAAACAATTCCAAACCTAAACAGAACTTAATTAAGAAATAATCTGCATCATTAAGTCAGCTTCTGTTAAGTCATCAGGAACTTCTTCTGCAACGATAACACGTGCATTCTGAGCAACAGCACCCTGTAATGCCGTAATGTCAGTTTTGTTCTGATCAGCTTTTGCATCAACAGCGGCAATAGCCTGTTCAGCAGCAGTTTTGTTATCTGCAACTGTCTGTGTAAGAGCAGCGATATCAGTTTTGTTCTGTTCAGCTTTTGCATCAACAGCACCAACAGCCTGTTCAGCAGCTGTCTTATTGTCAGCAACTGTCTGAGTTAAATCACCAACAGCCTGTTCAGCAGCAGTTTTGTTATCTGCAACTGTCTGTGTAAGAGCAGCGATATCTTGCTTATTCTGTTCAGCTTTAGCTTCTGTAGCGTCTGCAGCAGTTTTGTTGTCTGCAACAGTCTGGGCTAACTGCTGTGCAGCTAATTCGATATCATCAAGTCTGTCACCGATGTCTTTAAGTTTACCAGCGATAGATGTAGCAACATCTTCTTTGGATAACATATCGATTAATTCACGTAATGTATCGAGTGCGCTGTCTGTACCAGCAAAATCAACGTCTTTCTTAAATGTATTCCAAGACTCTAAGTCTGTATATACTGTTGCTAAAACAGCAGCTAAGTCTTTAACTTCGGAACCATAAGTAACTTCTACCTGCGCCCCAGATGTTTTTGGCAATAATTCAAAGATTTCGTTAGCAATTTTACGTTTAATAATTACATTCTTACTAGCCATTGAATATTTCCTACCTTTCATATACTTTGAAAAAATTTATGATTGATTGAACGATGCCAGTTCAAATTCAACTTAATTTAATGTTATATCTTGCGATATTCCCCTTCAGAACACCTATTTATTCAGGGTCGATTTCCGTCATTGCTGGATCATAGATATTCATCCAGAATCCACCATCCGCAAATGAAGGTTTTACGGTATCAACAACAATAACGTTTTCTGCTAATACGGTAAATTTTTCTACCATTTCTGGAGTAATGAATCCAGGTTTTCTTTTTTCTAAATCCACCGGAATTAACTGCTCTGTTATATTTTCTAACTGAACTCTAAGAGGTTTTCCTGTAACAGGGTCAAGAACCGCATCAATTTGAGTCTCTGGATGAATGACATCACGATTGCCATTCTCATCCTGAGGTGTCCAATGTTTACTTATAAGAGTACCCATCTTGATACCTGCCTTTCTGTTCATAATCATATTAAATGATTGTTTTTAATAAAAATAAACGGTCTACCCAACAACCTTATAATTATGAAAGGAGTTTTTAATTATGAAATTTCATGATATTGAAAAAAATAATATTGAAAATGGTTTGGGAATTAGAACTGTATTATGGGTGAGTGGATGTTACCATAATTGCCCAGGATGTCACAATCCGATGACACACAATCCAGAAGATGGTATAGAATTCGAAGAAGAACATATGCAAGAATTATTAGATTCACTTGACAGTATCGATATTAAAGGTCTCACCATTAGTGGTGGAGATGGATTATGCTATTATCCAGTAGAAGTATCCGAAGTCATTCAAGCAGTTAGAGAAAGATTTGGTAATACAAAAGATATTTGGTTATACACTGGTTTTCGTTTAGCAAATCTCTTAGAGAATGCTATGATTAAAAATGACCAAGATGTAAGAGATTGCTTCAATACGATTATTCAAAATATTGATGTTCTTTGCGATAATAAATTTGTTGAGAGTTTGGTAGATGTTGAATACCATTGGGTCGGTAGTAGAAATCAAAGAGTTATCGATATGAAAGAAACTCTTAGACAAAGTAAAGTAGTATTTTTAGAAAAGTCTGAAGAGGAAAGGTATGCTTTAAATAATGAGTACGACAATCATCTTCTTACAAAATATACTACAGAATTTTATACACTCTAAAACATAAATTTAAGAGAATTAGATCGTTTCTCTTATGAATATTCCAATAGACATTCGCCATGTCTACACTATAGGTTTGTTTTTCTCACAAACCTTACTTTTCAATGAGTCGATTGAGTACCTGTCGTGAAGGACTCAATCGACATTTATCCCTTCTTATACTATAGGGGGGATTGAATTTATGTGAGTAAAATAAACAAAAATTTTTTGTGTGAGTAACTTTAAGAAACTTTATAGAGATTTAAAGAAGAAGAGTGTGGTTTAGTTCACACCCTTCTTCTTAATATTCATGAAATAATTTTCATATTTCTTTCCATTTATACCCTAAAATCAAAACAATAATTTAATGTGAAAGCTATAGCATACTGACTATAGCATTCCTTTAACTTTAATTTTTTTCATGAAAGAAAGTAAAAAATAAAGGAGGACAATAGAGATGGCTACAACAACTAGACATCATATTGAAATGACCCGTTTAGATTCTAGCGGGAATCAGTATATCCTTTACCCTAAGAACACCTTAGACGATGTTTACACATCCTCAGGTGGAGTTAGTATTAAAGGAAAGGTTAATTTTTATGGTACATGTGGTACAGCAGCTGATACAGCGGCTAAAACAGCATCTATTACAGGATTTTCACTTGTAAATCAGGCACATGTATCTATCGTATTTACAAATGGTATTTCCGTAGCAAGTGCTACTTTAAATATCAACTCAACTGGAGCAAAACCAATTTTCTTTAACGGTGCAGCACTTAAGGCTAACATGATTAGAGCTAATGCTCGTGTTATTTTAGTATATGATGGAACCAACTACAACGTTATTTCCGGTGCCGCAGAAGCTCCTTACGTAACAAATGCAAACACAACTAAGGCATATTTGTTAGGTACACCCACAACAGGTTCGCATATGCCTACAGCAGCACATTATGACTCTGGTGTATATTTAGATACAACCGCAGGTCAGTTAGTAGCAACCAACTTTAAAGGTGGTGGTGCAAACCTTACAGCTTTAAATGCTTCTAATATTTCTAGTGGTACATTAGCCGCAGCAAGACTTGCTACATCTGGTGCAACCGCTGGTACTTATGGACCAAGTGCAAATGCAACTGCAACTCATGGTGGCACAGTTACTGTACCTAAAGTAACAGTAGACACTTATGGTCGTGTAACTGGTATTTCTAATATTACAATTACATTACCAGGTTCAGGAAACACAGATACTAAAGTAACTAATACTTTAGCAAATACATCTAAAGCATATGTTACAGGTACAACAAACAGTGCAACAAACACTGGTACACAGGTATTTGACAACAAGGTATACCTTGGAACAACAAATGGTTACTTACACGCAGTAAGATTCTGTTTTAATAACAGTACATCAACTTACATCGATTCTAGTAATTATACTGGGAAAGCAGCTACAGTTAAAGCGTTAACAGGCTTACTTCAGGATAATTGTACTGGTAGCGGAGTAACTACTAAGGCACTTACTGCAAATCAGGGTGCAGTATTGCAAAATCAGATTACTACATTAAATAGTAAAGTGGATGATATGGAGGGAAGTATGTTGACAGGTGTGCCAAAAGTAATAGATTTAATAGGAAATGTATCGATCAACGTATCATACACAGGTACAGGTAAAGTTACATTCACATTACCATCAGGTTATACTTATTTTGGAGCGGGAGTATCATCAGCAACACTTTCTGGAAATTATGCCGGTGGTATAAAAGGTGACTTCGTTATCACATTTGATAATAATAAAACTATTACACTGAATGTGACAGTTGCTGGTAATTATGGTAATACTACTATTACTGGCACAATAGGTTTAAAAGTATTTGTAATGTAGGGTATGAATATTTTGTATATAAAAAATAAGAGGATGGTTAGTTCCATACCTCTTATATAAATATTTCAGTGCCCAAATTATGGAATCTCTTTTGTTATAGTAGGTGGGATGATGTATGAACATCATCCCACCATTTTCTTGTTCTTTTCACTTCATGCGCTTCAATATAAGCTTTTTCATAAGCCCTATATCGTTCAGCATGTTTCTTAAGTTCTTCGAATGTCATTTTTCTTTTCTTCATTAAAATCACCCCCTAAACTAAATATTCTTTTCCTCTAAATGGTTTATCTTTATTTCTATTGTATGGATTAACATAAATAGTTTTTCCATTTTTATAATGTCTGAAATGCCCAACCACAGAATACTGATAGTTACACTTCTTTCTAAAATGGATTTTTACCCTTTTAAAACTTTCCCGTTTCATAACCATCTTAATACCAGATTTCAAATTGATTACTTTATTCCCATCTTTAGAAGATTCTTTATATTCTCGTGATTTTGCAGTTGTTATCAATTCTGATTGTTTAGAATCTTCCTCGATATCTGAAGCAGAATTTTCTTTCTGTAATCTACGAAATTCTTCTCTTCGTTCTTTTTCTTCAATCATTTCAATACTTGCTCTATAGATAATGCAAAGAGCATAGAATAATTGAATTGTGTGTTCACAAATATCATCAGCCATAAAAGTTCTCAATGGGTGTCTGTGATATTTAGCGTATTCATCTGCAACGATAGATGCATTCTCGAGAGATAACATACTTGCAGATTCACCATCATATACACAAATAACATTCACAGCATCTTCCATTGAAGATGTTAAATTTAATACAAAATAACCATCATCAGATTCTCCAAATATCTTCTTCCAATGAATTTTATCAATATCCACCAAAAATACAAATGGTGATGTTGCGTATCCACTATGTTTTAAAAATGTATGGAACTGAAAGAAGAATACATTTCTATCTCTATCATAGAAGTTGTCTCTTTTGATAGATATGTAAATAGAGCCATTATGTCTTTCATACCCAGTGTCAATATTTCCAATTTTTACTGTAAATTCATCCATAAAGATTTTAAATGGAATTTTATCCATATATTTATCAAGCATCTCTTTCTGATTTAAAAGCTCGATAAGCTCTGAATAATTTCTATATGTGATTCGGTCTTTCTTTTTCACCTCCGAAAATTTCATCATTGGGTTGATATCAAACCCTTCTATATGACTATCAGATTTATCAATGGTGAAATATTTTTCATATCCTTTTATTGATACAAATTTGAACAGTTGATCCATAAGGTCAATATCATCAGCGATTACCTGTTGTCTTACAACATCAGTCATGTCATCTAAAGCTTTCTTAGGATTTAAACCTATTTTAGTTGCTTGCACTTTCTTCTCTCTAAAATCGTAATCCAATCTCATCGGTCTTGGTTTCATAAAAACATGCAATTTACTGTTGCCTTTTTGTTTGTGTCTTTTTCTCATCAACACGTACCTCCCTAGTATTAAATTTTCTATATTCAATTTTATTCAATATAATAATATATCATCATAATTCCTGAAAATATACCCTGAAAACATTTTTGTAACTAGACAGAAAGTAGGTGAATAACGTGATTTATCCTATAGACGTTCCCGAGCTTTCTCTATTTACCAGAAAAATATATCTCCCAAAAGGAGATAAAGTAGGTAGGGGGAACTTGGTTTTTCTATATACAAAATCAGTGAAAGATACTATTTCTGAAATTAATAGTAATGAGAACTATACTCCTATAAGTAATTACACTCATTACTTTTATAATTTCACGTACTCTGGTACTTTAAAAGGAAAAAGATTCTTCATTAGAGATACCAGTAAACAAAGTATCTATGAAAAAGTGAAAAAAGAAACAAATCTCACTACTGTCCCAGTAGTTACCTTAAACGGTTTTGATAGAAACTGTTACTTTGAGATGTCGAAGTATTTACAAATCTATCATGAAATTACAGATAAATTTGACCCTAGATCTAGGGTGATGTTATTCTGGGCTTATTTCAATCAGATTATTTCTACCGAATACTTAACAGAGTATAAGGATAAATATATCATTATTAATGCAGAGAAATATGCTAATGCATTTGATGGTAAGTTAACTGAGAATTTAAGTAATCCGCTGTATATGATTTATTATACACTTCTTAAATACCCAGAAAACTGTGCTTCTTTTGACCATGATATTTATATCTATAACGGGATTAAATCTATTAAAATTAACCCATCCCATATCAGAATCAAAGGAAAGGGTACTGGAGATTATGAAGATGCAAGTAGAGTTGCTACTAAATTTAAAACTCTTCTTACAAGATTACTTCCTAATAAAGCCAATAGTATTGAAAACTCATCTGATGAAAAAACTTTAGATAAGGAAGAAACTGCAGCAGTAGTAGCAAATAACTTAATCGAACAGTTTAACTTTACAGGGGATAAAGAAAAAGTATTAACAGACTCTGACATACCTTCCATTCTTGATCCTGGAGAAAAGAAAGTTGATAGTGGTGATACTATCGATAATGCGATTAAGAATAAAGCTAAGAAAGCTTCCGAAGTTACAACAAATGCAGAAGAAGCTGAGAAGTTAGTAAAGGAAGAAATTGAAAAAGATAAAAAACTTTTGGAAGATATGTACTCTAAAGCTATCGAAAGTAATAAACCAGTATCTTCTGCTAGCTCCGCTAGAGATAAAAAGATTCGTGAAGAACAAGGTTCTATTACTGTGAAAGGCGTTACCATAGACAAACTTAGAAAAGTTCAGAGTACACATATGCCTATTCCAACTACAGATGTTTCAAAGGTATTAAATACAACCAATGAAAATATGAAGAATATCAAATATGCTAACTTTGATAAGGTATATGAACAAAATATCATGTCAAAAGATATTGTGAATTCGTTCACATCTTTAAATGATAAATCTATTGGTCTCACAATCATAAAATATGAAGTGAAAGATACTTCTGATGAGTTAAATTATAAAGAAACTCACACTGTAGTTTTAGAAGATGTGAATAGACAACGTCATACAATCAGTGTCGATATTCCTAAATTTATCGACGATAGATTTATGTGGATTGGTGGGGCTAAGAAACTGATTTTAAATCAGCAGTTCTTATATCCAGTAGTCAAATCTGGTCCTGACAAGGTTCAGATTGTTACCAACTACAATAAGATGTTTATCGAACGTTTTGGTACAAAATCTATCACATCATTAGAACGACTTAAAAAATTAATTTCCATCGAATCTGATGTTTGCGAATTTTTTACTATAGGTTATGCATTTAAGTTAAATGCTGACTATATCACTACAGTAGAATATGATGAACTTAGTAAACAATTTATAAAATTTGAAACTGATACTTGTGAGTTATTTTTCAATCAGGAAGAAGCTACAAAAGTAGCTGATGAAAAAGGTGTTCATATTGGAGAAAATGATATTTTCATCGGTTTTAGAAATAAAAAACCTATTCTAATTGATACTGATACACAAAAAACATCTGATGGTGAATCTATTTCAGATATCATTTTAAATGAATTACCGGAAGAATATCGCAAGAGATTCGAATCTATTAAAGCTCCAAAGAGACTTATGTATTCCGCTGCTACGACAATGGAACAGAAAGTATCTTTGGGATTATTAATGGGATTCTGGGAAGGTTTAGGTTCTGTAATGAAAGAACTTAAACTCAATTACAGATTAGAAAAATCTGTACCAAGAGCATTGAAATCCAATGAATCATATTTACAGTTTAAAGACTGTGTATTGGTTTATGAAGAAAATGTGGCTCAATCATTAGTTATGAATGGTATTCGATTAATCGAAACTAAAGAATATGAATTAGCACAAATGGAATCAAAAGAACCTTATATGGATTACTTAGTTAAGGTATATGGTAAGCGAAATATTGCGAATGCATTGATGAATACTTATGAGTTTACTATCGACCCTATCACAAAAGAAATTCTAGAAGACTTGAATCTTCCAACTACTTTGGTTCCACTTTGTATTTATGCAAATGCATTACTTGCCGATTCACAGTTTACTCATGACTATAATCAGAAACTTTGTAGAACTAGAAGAGCGGAAATTATTCCTGCAATTCTTTATGATTCTATTGCTAAAAATTATATCCAGTACAAGAATTCCAATGGTAAGAAGAAATTATCTATTCCGAGAGATATCGTAATTAAAAAATTACTCGCCTTACCTACAGTAGAAGAATATTCTACATTGAATCCGGTATTGGAACTTGAAAGAACTCATACAACCATGTATAAAGGTTGGAGAGGGATTAATGAAGACAGATCATATACTCAGGATAAACGAGTTTATGATGATTCCATGGTTGGTATCATGGGGCTTACAACATCTCCTGATGGTTCTGTAGGTGTGCAAAAAACTCTTACTTTAGAACCAAGGATCACAACAGGACGAGGATATTTAATCAATGGAGAAGAAAGAGATGGTCTTAAAGACGTTAATTTATTTTCCCCTGGAGAAATGCTCGTACCATTAGCACTAACACAGGATGATCCGACAAGATCTGGGCACTGTATAAAACAGAGCAAACATATGATACCTGTAAAACACTCTTCTCCAGTACTTATCTCTAATGGTGCGGAAGAAGCTGTTAGATTTAGCCTATCTTCTGATTTCGTTATCAATGCAGAAGAAGATGGTGAAGTTGTAGAGGTAAACAAAGAATTAGGTCTTGTTATCTGCAAATATAAGAGTGGTAAATGCAGAGCAATTAATACAAAACCAGCAATCCAAAAAAATGGTGGTGGCGGTTTCTATCTTGCAAATGAATTAACTCATAACTTAAAAGTTGGAGATAAATTCAAGAAACATGAAATGCTTGCATGGCATAAAGATTTCTTTACCACAAATATGTATAATGGTGGAAGACTTAATATGGGTACAATGGCAAAAATTGCAGTACTCTCAACGTACAATACTTATCAGGACTCTACTGTAATTACTGAAAAGTTAGCAGAAGAGATGGCTACGGAAATGGTATTTAATAAGCAAGTAGTAATTGGGAAAAATTCTACTGTAGATTATATCGCTTCTGTAGGAGATAAGATTGATGTAGGAACATCCCTTATTCAGTTCGATACTTCTTTTGAAGATGATGAATTGAATAAATTACTCAATACGTTATCTGATGAATTAAAAGAGGGAGTTATTGAGAATAGTAGAAATAATATTCAATCTAAAATTGCTGGTACTATTGTAGATATTAAAATGTATTCTACAGTAGAATTATCAGAACTTAGCGATTCCCTTCAGAAAATCTTTAGAAAGTATTATTCTAAAATTAATGAAAGAAAGAAGGTGCTTACCAAATACGATGAAAATGATTCTATCGTTAAATGTGGTATGTTATTTACAGAAACTACAGGGAAAGTATCTCCTAATAAATATGGTGTCTTAAAAGGACAAAAGATTGAAGACGGTGTATTAATCGAGTTTTATGTAAAACACGAAGAATATCTTGAAATCGGTTCTAAAGTGGCTTAACAAAATAGGTCACTATAAACCTCTCTAATTGCTGGGAACTCTTTAAATAGACAATCAGCAGCGAAGACTCTTATAAAGAGTAACGTTCAACGACTATCGAACAGGATTTAATTATCACTTAGTAGAGTAGGAGAAATCCGAAACGGGAGGCAGTTATTATACTGAAGATATAGTCTGGCTATTATAGTAATATAGTAGGTTACCGTACTTTACAGGACTTAAGGCAACAATCGGAGAAGTAATTCCAAAAGGATATGAGCCTTATTCTGAATTTAGAAAAGATGAAGAGGTTAGTTCATTTATTGCATCTAACTCAATCTTAAAACGTATGACACCAAGTATTCTTTTGACTTCTTTAGGAAATAAATGCATCGTAGAATTAAAACGTTCTTTAAAGGTTATTTTTGATTCTGTTAAAAATGATGAAGAAGCGAAAAAGAAAATGACAGATTTGATTTATAAGTTCTTCATGGCTTTTGATAAAACAGGAACCAATGTAAAGAAATATAAAGCAATCTTTGAACCTTTATCTCCAACAGCATTTAGAAAGTGGTTTAAAGGATTCTTCATGAATGAAGACGCTTATCTTATTTTAGATATCGTCGACTATGAAAGAACTATCACTTTCGATGATATTGAAAGAGCTGCAAAGGTTATCAAAATTCCATTATTTGAATATGTATACTTACCACACGTTACTATGGATGGTAAAGTAGTAAGGACTCGTGAAGAAGTTCCGGTTGGATATATACATTTGAAGAGGACCCAGCAAACAGTAATGAAGAAGAATGGATTATCCACAAGTGCAGATATCCGTTCTCCGCTTACAGGACAAGTTACAGGGGCTGATAAGAATGGTAGAGAATCCGACCTTGAAAATATCATGATGGTTGCTCTTGGTATGGAAAACTGTTTGAAAGAATTAAATGGTCCTAGAGCAGATGATATGGTTGCTAAGAGAGAAATGCTTGCAGATATTGCTAAACAGGGTTATGTTAAGTTTTCTGATTTAACTTATGATGTTGGTAATAAAGCAACTCTCAATACGGTAAATACATATTTCTTAGGCATGGGTCTTAAAACAGACTTAGTCACAAAAGGTAATATGCTTAAATCAACTCTTAGAAAAGAGTTATAAAATAGAAGGAGTGATAAAAATCACTCCTTCTATACTTTTAGAAAAATCCAGAACCTGATCGTAAAGTTAATTTTTCAACTTGTTTCTCTAACGTTTCTATACGTTTCTTAAGTTTTTCATTCTCTTCTTTTAATATTTCAAAATTATCCATAATTGGATGTTTCTTTTGTTCATGTATTGATCTGTCTACATAATATAAAACACGCCATTTCTTATCATCAGAATTGTTTGCATTTTCATCTATCTGTAATGTAAGAAAACTATCGGGTTTATTCATTTACCTTCACCCACTTCCCATTCTTTGCATAAAGAATTTCGCATTTGTAAGCTTCTGCCTTTCAATTTATCGATATCCTCTTGTATCGACTTAGTGGTATCGACAAAATTATTAGCAAGTTCTTTCACACATCTTGTTAATTCTGTCATTGTTTTAGACATCATAACCATAGTCTCAGCAATATTGTTTAATGACTCTTGAACTTCTTGTAATTCTTTATAGGTTGCAAGTCTAGTTCCATATTTATCAGTAATCATAAACAGGTGTTTTTCTTTTTCCGTATTATCCATTTTTGTAAATTCCTTTCTTAGAATAGTTAATAAATTATTAATAAAAACATTCATTATTACTCTTCCACATATATTAATTGGAAACATTAAATTAATCAAAATAGAAAGAAGGACCCTGCCGATGGACGCAATATTAGAACGTGCTGCAGAAGTTGTTGTCCAAAAGTTATCCGAATCGGATGCTGGTATTTTTCTTTTAATTATTATTTGCATCATTGTTCTATTATTCCCTGTTTGGAAAATTTTATTTGGAGAAATAAAAAATAAATACGATTCTTATAAGCAAACCATAGATCAGGATAGGAAAGATAGAATTGAAATGAAACAAAGTCTAGAAAAGATTGTGGACCACCTACCAGAGTTAGATAATCAGGTAGGAATTTTATCAACAGAACTTCAAGAGTTCAAATCCCTTAAGCGTGACTTTATTGATGCATATAAAGAAGTTAAAGAAACGGTAGAAGATATTAGATGTGATCTCAAAACAATATCAGAAAAATCGGATGAAGCTGATAAACGTATCGTAGATAGTATTGGAGAACTTAGTACTGCTACGACTAAAATTGAGTCTGATATTGGTATTATCTTCGAAGGTGATAACAACGAGTTTAGATTATATCTAACACAACTTCATGCAGACCATATAAAAAATAATAAACCAATGACAAGCGAAATAAGACAAAAATTACGTGTTCGTTTCGACAATTACTCAAGTCGAGGTGGCAATGGTTGGGCAAAAGATTTATATCTTGAACTCATGTCCTTACCAGTCGAATCATTTAGTTTTAAAGATGATTATATTTAAAAAAGAAGACCTAGTGGATGATTCCACTAGGTCTTTTATTATTTCTTTATAAGCTCACATCTATAGGAAGATGTTAAATGAACATCACCGTTTTTAAATGTAACTTGAAGTTGTTCACCATCTTCATAATCTGTCCATGACTTAATGTGACCTTCTTTTACTTCACCATTTGGTAAAGCAATAATAGCATAATTATATGCATAATTAAGGTCAATAAATTGTTTATTGCATCCGGTCAAACAAATAGCCATAATAATAGCTATAATAATAGATACTACTACATAAATTTTTGTTTTTGTTTTCATCTTTTGTCTCCTCCCTTATTCAAAATGAATGATTCCATAAAAGTCTAAAATAGCACACACATATGGAATTAAATCTAATAATAAATTTGTAGATATATGAATTATTAAAATACATAATATATCTACAATTACACCAGTTCCAGTACCAAGAATATTATATTTTCTCTTTAATGATTCTGATATTTTTATCTGGTATAGCATATTCCCAAATAAACACCAAAACAAAGATACAATTACTGATGTTATAATATAACCAGTTTTCATCATACGTCTCTTCTTTCTTAATTTCCTATACAGTATTCTGTTGCTCCACACGTACAAATACCGTTCTTTGTATTTTCTCTAGCTTCTATTTCACTATGCATTAATACCATAATATAAATACATATAATAATGATATAAAACATAGCATTCAAAATATCTTTTGTATGTTTCTCCACGGTCATTCACCACTTATCCCATAATCATAATTCATAGCATCTTCAACGCTATCCAATATAGTATCAAGTCTTGCTTTAGCCAACATTAAATCATGATAGGTATTTTTATCCATTACATAAATATCTTTAGTTTCCATGTAAGATTCAAATTCTTCTAAAGTTTTTCCAAGATAATCTAAATGACTCAAATCAAGTTTTTCTTCAATAATGATTTCTCGTCGAATCATAGCATTTAATATTCTATCAGATTCTTCAATATCAAGACCTGCTTGTAATCGTTCCTCCAATTTCTCTTTTAAAAGAATTGGTGTAAGTCTATACTCTTTTCTCATTTCATCACCACCTTAAATATAAATAGGTGTTATCTCAACACACATAGATTCTAATTCTTTTTGATGTGCAGATTCTACGCTATCCATAAATGGAATAGATTTATCAATCAAATCATAAAAGTACGTATCATTACCTTTAAATCGATCAAGACGTCCTTTTAACTGATGTGTCATGATTCTTGATGTGTGGGGTTCCCCACAAATAATTGTCTGTAAATTCGGTGGATTAAAACCTGTACCACAAGATTTAATCGTAGATACAATAATATCACAACTTTGATTTGATAAATTAACATCTTCCCGATTATCGGAAAATATAGTTCCGATCGTAGTAGATGTGTTCACAATACTTCTTACATATTTAGCAAGTTCACGAACAGCATCTTTCTTCGGAGTTACAATTAAAATTTGACCTTCTTTTCCAATAGATTCATCAATACAAAAACGAATTGCATTTAAGTATTGCTCTTTTTTATCATACTTAAGAGCCGCAACTACATATTTATATGCTGAGAATCCATGCCCTGTTTTCATAAGAGCTATCAATTTTAATGGAATAGCACTTTTAAATATGACAGGATGATAATGGATATGTTTTCGTTTTTCCTCATCTTTATCATTAAATTTAGCACTTGCGGACATCATAATATTCAAACATTTATTTTCTTGTCTATTACTACGTCCAAATGTTGCCGTAAGGTAGAACGTTTTTGCAACGTTAGTATTGCAATCAATAGTAAATATTGATGATATAAATTCATGAGCTTCATCATAAATTTTAACACCAATTCCAGCAATACTCATAAATTCATTAATATCATTCCATCCCTTATTTCTTGCATAAGCTTGGACTGTCTGATGCATGACAATATAAACATCTGCATCCAACTCATATTCTAAAATTCTAGCAATAGAATCTGTGTCTATAAGCATAATCTTTTCATCTGGAATATCTGTAAATTTCATAATTTCACTTTTCCAATGGTGAACTAAAATTTCTCTATTCACAAAGATTATAGCCTTCATTCCAAGTTTAGTCATAGAAGCTATGGCACAATATGTCTTTCCACCAGATGTCTCGAGATTTAAAGTATATTGACAATAGCCACTTCGAGAATGATATTCGTCAGTTCCTGTTAAGAAGGATATACTTTTTCGCTGGGTTTCATTTCTTGGATCGATTTTTACCTGATATTCACTGGACATTTTTAAAGCTTTTGTAGCTTTTGGATTAATTGTTGCCTTACATCCAAATTGTGTTTCCAATACTTCTATATTTATTCCTTTTGGAATATATAACACACCATTTTCAATATGGTATGCCACTGGTCTATATTGACCATATTTTTTCGATACCTGGACCCATCTAGATAGAACTTTTTCCAATTCAAAAAATTCTCCTTTTGTGTATGGATAAACTTCTATATGAGTGTGAAAGATATCTATTCTTCTTTCTTCCATGTCGTCACCTCAATATAAAAAAGATTGGAGTAGATTATTATCTACCCCAACCTAATATTTTGATTAGCACATATGCACAAAAGCATATTTCATAATCTGATACTTATCTGTATCAGACCAACCTTTTAACAAGTTGTCAATAGTTTCTGCTTTTGATTCTTTTGAACCACCGGCCGCACTAAGATTAACAGCGATTTCTCTTGCTGCTTTCTGAATAGCTGCATCTTTTTCTTCCATAATTCCATCTAATGCGGAACGTAATTGTACAAAACTTTTTCCCATTTTTTATTTCCTCCTAATTATTTTTTACATACACAAGCAAGGTCTAAATTAACATCCTTCTTGTAATTACACCCACCTAAAATATTTTGGATATTCATATCCATAGTTGTATAGGCAGATATGTATTTTTTAATACATTTATTTTCAGCTTCATTCACTTTCACCAATGCTTCCGGGAAAATGTTATTAGAGCTCAAATCGATACCTATTGCTTTCGCGATATCTGAACCTGCTGAACGCATAATTACTGCTCTTGCTACTGAAGTTAACAAATCTTTAATCGCAGTATAAAGTTCTTCACTTTCATCTGCTATAAAATATGCTACTACACAAACCTGCATACCTACAGCAAACCAACTGTCGAAATGGGTTTTGTCAGCTTCCATATATACTGGAACGATAATTTCCGCATTACATTTAATGATATTTTCTTTTGTTTTGGAATCATGAGTAATTCTAAATACTGCTCCAAAGATACCCATAGTGTTCTTATTTTCAATATGATTCTTATAAGCATTCTGAATAGAAAATTCTACTTTGCCGGCAGTCATATTGAAATTAGAAATAGATTTTTCATTTTGTACCGCTTCAGAAACCTGTTCTACTGTTTTATATGGAATATCGATACTATAATAAGTATCATCAGTCCCAATTGTTTCAGCTGAATTTCTCAATACACACCACTGTTTTTTCTTTGCATCATATTTTCCTACAGATACTGTATTAACAGTCTGTCTTTCAAGCTCTTCCAATGCGTTTGGATTTGTATCCAAATCCACAATATTATTATTGATATCTGCATTCACCAAGCTTTCAAGTGCCTTTGTAGTTGCTGTGTTTTCTTCCTTTGTTTTCTTTCCAAACATATCGTTTGTCCTCTCTTTCTTTTGTGGTATTTTTCTTTATAAAATATCAGACAAATAGTCTGTTATTTCATCTGGTTTCACGATGTCAATAACATCATTTCTGGATTTATATACCAGATAGTTATCGATACATGGTTCTTCTGGTTCCACCTTTGCATCTTTTAAAATAATGATACAGTCCATACCAAGCAGTTCAATCCATGTTTGCCATACTGGTGTAGATGTTTTCGTTGCATTATTTAATGCCTGGAATAGATTACTAAACTGATATGTTTTTGTAATCTTTTTTCTGTATCTTGTTGTCGGAACTTTCTTAATCAAGAATATCATCTTGATTAATCTCTTTAAGAAGTCATCCGTCTCTTCAATTACAGGTGTATATATTGCCGATGAACTTGCTTGTGGTGCAGCCGCGACATCTTTTTGAAAATCCATATCTTCTGTTGTTGCATTGCATAACATCGCAAATCGATTTTCCATTACTTCCGTTACTGGAATCAAATTACCATTTATATCCGCAAATGCAAAGAATGATTTTTCATCTTTATCATAATAGATAAATGGCATTTTCTCCTTTACTGCTTTTGGAAGCTTCTTTTTATAAATATACACATTATCTTCAAAGATATATGCACTTCCCTCTTTCAATTCTGCGATTTCAAAATCATTTATATACCCTAAAATATTGATAACATTATGGTTTCGGGTATAATAGTGAATAGGAAATTTCATATTTCCAAGTTCCGGTCTCTCCATATTCAGTTGTCTCCTTTCTCATTCTAAATAAATAATATATCTTTATTTACACAATCAGAGTTTTTGATTGAGTGGAATATTCATTTCATTGAGAAAGTTTTCTGGTATCTGCAATAATGCGATACCTAGTTGAGTCGCTTGAATCATCAGGTCGGTAATGTTTATCGTATCCAATGTATGGATAAAACCATCAAGTTCATCAACTGTCATCTCAGCCACAACTTGCAGCTGCTGATTTATAATTCTTACCCCTTCGTAAATTGAAAATTCATTTTGTTTCCCATAGATAGGTTCTCGTATGAGACAATGATGAATATCAAATAAAATCCCTTTAAGAGGAATTGCCTGTGCATGTTTTTTAGCAATCGCTTCATCAATACACAAATTATTATTCATGAGATAAAATAAATCTTTATCCATTAAACTATTCCTCATGAATATCAATGTCTGTTTAAGTGCATTTATATGCACTGGGGCAAGATATATCGTTTTATTTGGTTCAAATTTTCCATCAAACGATTTTAAATTAAATGGGAAGTCTATTTGTGGAGATGATGATAAATAGATATTACCATCCCCTATTTGATTCACACTCATTCTAGATGGTGAATTGATCTTCCCATATTTTGCATTTTTAATTAAAGTATCCGTAGAATGTGTAAATCGTATTCTTAATTTCAATGACACATTCTTTGGTACAGTGGTATATTCAATCAATACCTTATCAGGTTTATTCCGAAACGGATTCTTTACCTGATTGGTGTTTAACATCATCGGATTCACCGATACCACCACTTTCTTTCATGTAAATTGCTCGTAAATTTGCATCACAAGCAGATAATAATTTTCTACATTCGTCATAATTACCTTTTTGATACGCGTCATTTGCCAATACCAAATAAGACATTTCTAGTGTCTCACGTTCTTTCACAATAGACTTTATTTCTAATCTATCATTAAGTGACGACATAATAGAATCTGTGATTCTTGCTATACAAGAAGCTGTAGAAAATAGAATAACAAATGTTGCAAATGCAACTATTAATACGAACTGATTCATATCTTTCATAGTAGCATTTGCTGTTATTAAGAACTTTCCAAGTTCTTCAAATAATACAGTAAACATTAGTGTTTAACATCCTTTCTCAATTATTATTCGTATGTAAAATCAATCATACGAATTAATGATGATCTACAATTCTTTCACCATTTTTCAATGTGGTGTAATAAGAATCATATGGAATTTTATGATTTTCCAAAAGTCTTCTAAGAGAAACTCTAGTTCTCATAGAAATATTCATTTCCAATTTCACTTCAACCTCTGGAAATTCTAAAAGTTTTCTCGAGATGAATTCTGCTTCATCATCTGTGATGTCCATCGTATTTGTACAAATTCTAATAGGGTCGTCATCACCTACTACCATAATTACATCAGGACTTTTCAATTCTTTGAGTTTGATATCAACTATCATCATTTTTCATTCCTCCTAAAAATAAAATTTACTTAGATATAATTCTTTCAAACCATATCTAAGTAAATAATATATCTATTCAATTCAAACCTGTTTTACACTATAAAAGTCTCAATACTTCCTTCTACTACAGTATTAGTATTAGAATGGTATTGTAGTTCTTTACGAAGATTTTCTAAAAAGTACATAGAAGAACTATTATACACAACGACATTGGTATTCTCTATTTGTCCATCTTTATCTTTTAATACATCTATCAGTGGAGACATTATTTTTGTAACATCATTAAAACGGAATGAAACCATATCCTCACTGGTATTGAAAGTGTTTATGATCAATGATACTGCATCTAGCGAAAGATGAATATAAACAGTTCTTTGTTTCAATAAATCAGATTTACCAGGTTCAACAACTTTTACATCGTAGTTTAATTTACGTAGTATATATTCTAATAAATATATAAAATCGAAATCTGAAGAACTACTAGATATCGACATAATTCCTCTTACTAAATCAATATGTCCACCAGCAGAAACCTTTGATATAATAAAATCAATCAATATCTTTATTTTCCGGAATATGTTCGTGTTTATAGATAGCACTAAATCATCGTGTTTCTCATATACTGGATACGACATATAACCGTCACAATAATAGATATCTGTTCCATTGTTATAAATTGTAATGTAATCATATTTTGCATCTTCAGAAGGGATTGGATATATTATATTTTTAGGTGTTTTGGATTCATTGCATTTATTTGTTGGTATATTCAAAATATCTGTCTTAATCTTATTAGCAATAATTTTGGATTCACGTTCGATTCTTTCAGCAGTTTCACCGACAAATCGCGTATATTTCATCACAGCATTTTCATTATATCCATCTATGATGGCGGAAGCGAAGCTATGAAAGTATTCATTTACAGATTTATCTATAGTTATATTAATAACACAATGATTCTCTATAAACTCACTCATGTTAGTTACCAATAAAGAAAATAACTTATCTATTGCTGCACAAAGATGTAGTCTTCTATGATACTGAATTCTCTCCGGAGAGAATGAAGTATTTATGTGATTGAACACTTGATAATGTATGGCATTTATATTCATAACACAATCCTTGTCAATATACCCCTCCATACAAATAGAACCTTCTTTATCTTTTAAAATAGTTACATTAATATCGTTCATTTGAATTCATCCTTTCTAAATAAAAATAGTGTAGTGACTAGAAATAGTCACTACACCAATTAAGTTTATTTTTCTTCTTCAACAGTAAGAGTGCCATCTTCTACAACACCGATTTCATGTTCGGCAATCATATCTGGTTCTCTTTCAAAAATTACAGCGGGTTTATCCCTGTCAACACTAAAGACTCTGATGTCTTCATCTAAGAATCTTTCAATGTTATTCATAATAGCATAATACTCATCTTCATTTTCAAATTCGATTTCTAATACAGTTTCCTTCTCATTTCGTAAAACTCTATTAATATCTTTAACAAAGTCTACTAAGAAAGAATCTGGTTCACCATCAGTATTAAAATATAAACCGTCAATTTTACTAAACGGTGAAAGGATACCAGCAAATCCTAATAACTACCTTATGTCACCATAAGGATTAGACTATATCTTCAATAATTATTCTGTTACCGAATAACTACTGCTACCTGTTTCGGATTTCTCCTACTCTACTCACTTCTTCATATAAGTATTTCTCTTACACTATGTTTTCGATAGTCGTTGAACGTTGCTTAATGCCTTCGCTGCTGATTGTCTAATTAAAGATGTTCCAGCAATTAAAGTAGTTTAATGCACGCCTGGATTTTAACGTGCCTGGGTCTGAATTACCACAAGTTAATAAATCAAATTGTCCAATAAAGCTCGGGTGTACCATTTTTTGTTATCTCTATATTTCTATAGAAGTTCAGACTATATCTTTATCTTTTACAGATACCTACCGTTTCGGATTTCTCCTACTCTACTCCCTTCTTTCTGGTTTCGATAGTCGTTGAACCTTTATACCTCACAATATCTTTTAATATAATATCTTATAGCTCTTTGAGACCTATCATTATTCTCTAATCCCAGTTGTAATATTATTTCTTTATTACTTTTACCAGAATTGTGAAGATCGATGATGGTTGGTTTTAGAATTTCGAAATCTTTTGGATGTTCTTGTTTTATATTGGATAAATCATATTGACTGGATATATGTTTCCAATATTTACCAGTATAAACATCATTTATTGTATGTCTTGGGATATTTGTAATACTTACAACCTCATTTACTGTATATCTTCCAGTTTCAAGAAGTTCGCATACATATCTAATATCTTCACTAGAATATACATTTTGTCCATGATTCTCTCCTTTAGCGACATTATTATGTAATCCAGTTTGATATGCATGAATAGTATTTTCTTGCGGAGTACTCCATTCAAGATTAGTTACTTCATTATCATATTTTTTACCATTTTTGTGATTTACTTGAACTTTATGTTCTGGATCATCATTAATTATGAATGCTAGTGCAACTAATCTATGTACACCTAATACATATTTTTTAGCTTTGTGTGATAAACATACTTGATTATAACCATACCTGTCTTCAATTTGTGCTAAAATTGCATTATCTCTTTCAACATTACGTATTCTCCCTAAATTTGATACTTGGTATTTTGTTTTCTCGTTCCGAATATAGATAAATCTCCATTCTTCTTCATAACCAATAAATAAAATTTCATTTGGTTTATTACTCATATTTTCACCTCCTTTACTATAAATATAATATATAATCATACTATAAGAATTATATTGTGATAATATACTTGGCTGCTGATTGTCTAATTAAAGAGTTCCCAGCAATTAGATAGGTTTTTAATTCTATATCACTATAGAATTGAGGCATACATTTTACCTCTGTACCTTGCTGAAATATTATTACTATTTTTCCTTCCTAAGGAATGTGGCGAGACATTCATATGGATTCGTCAAATCCATACAGTTCATATAGAACTTCCCTATATTTCTATAGGATACTAGACTATATCTTCATCTATATACTTCATTATAAAATATATAGAGCCTACCATTTTGAACTTACTTAAGTCCTACTCTACTCAGTTCTATATAGATTATTCATCTATATACCATTTCGATAGTCGTTGAACTTCTAAATAACGATTATTAAATATTATAATGTACCGAAATATGTTTCCAATGTGTCTTTTTTCTTATATGTTTCATCAAATTATTTATTCGACTTCTTGTTATTTCTGTATTATATGTCATCATATTATCAAAAAGAATTTCGTAAATAGCTTTAGCTTTATATCCCTTTTCCATAAGATAACAAATAGCTCTAACATCATCTTCTGTAAAAATGCTATTAGATCTATTTTCTCCTATATGTACAGTAACAAGATTATTATCAAAAGCATGTTGCATATTTTCAGACATAGTTACCCATTCTAAATTACCATAATAATTATTTTCAGGGTTACCATCTTTATGATTCACTTGAGAATCCTTTTCAGGAGGATTTCCCAAAAATGCTAATGCAACCAATCGATGAACCGATACTTTAAAATATGTATCTTTATTAAAGTATAAAGATACCCTTTTCCAATGTTGACCTTTTCGATTCTTTTTATTAGAATCAAATATTGGTATAATTTTATTATTATGAGTTGTATCTCGAACACGTCCGAATGAGCTTACCTCATATTTATTATTTATATTATGACGTCCTTTATCCAAAATAACAGTACGCCATTCTTCTTCAAAATTATCAACATCCAATATTAACTCTAAAATCTTTATTACCTCCTATCATTTATTCAATAATCGATATTTATTTAGCTGCTGATTGTCTAGTTAAAGAGTTCCCAGCAATTAGATAGGTTTTTCCAATACATTACTGTATTTCGGGGCGACACAACCACCCTTTGATGTCCATTTGAATCTGTTGAAGAAACTCATGTCATTAATGCATTCATTAAATCGTAATACTCCACTCACATGCATCTTTTGTATAAGAATTGTCCCAGGGAACTTAAAACAATCAATGATATTTTCAAGTGTTACCTTAGCACCCATGTTAATAATACGATTTAATCTTGTACTAAATTCTTGAGTCAAAAGTGATGCGATATACTCATTACATCTAAGTCTCTTGTTTTCAAGACTTAAGTTATCTTTCATTCGAAGTTCATTGAATTCCATCATAGCCCAACGAATGATAGCGTAAACATCTTTCTTATGGTAATCATTTACTTTCAAAATCTTTCTTGTAGTTTCATCCAGCATACGATTGAAAGATGTTAAAGTATCCATACCTTTTTCATAAGTATTGGATGGTGTTAATTTCTTAATAAATGGCTCTCTGTTTTCAATCTGGGATAAGTCAAATCTATTAGTTAAGATTTCAAGTAACCCTGCTACACAAGCCTGTACATATTGCCATTTATCAAACATCTCCTTGTTTACTTCTAATAAGCATTTAGAAGATACCTGAAAATAAAGATATCCTTCTCTTTTTTCTGCAGTATGTGGTAATAAATGAATTAAGGAATCTACTTTCAAATAGATAAGTCCATATTCAATACCAAAGTTAGCTGCGATGAAAAGCATAATATCCGTTTCTCTATGGAACACAAAAGTTCTAAAGAGCGGCATGATATGGATATTACCTTCTGTATCTTCATGTGAACAAGGAACACGTTTAATTACGATAGGCATCAGTGATTTAATGACACATGATGTCAATGTGGTATAAGTTGATTTTTCTAAAAGCTGGTAAATAAGATAATCAATTATGTTAATCTATGTATTCCTACATAGTTCAGACTATATCATTACTACATATCTCTTTATAAGATATATAGCACTCCCCATTTCAGTTTCCCTACTCTACTTGGTTCTATATAGATTACTCATCTATATATCCTTTCGATAGTCGTTGAACGTTCTCTAAAAGAGCTTCGCTGCTGATTGTCTAATTAAAGATGTCCCAGCAATTAAAGGAGTTTTACAACCGCATTATCGATTCACGGTTTTCCATTGATAAACATGTATCCTCTTTCATCCATGAGAGGAACAAGCATATCTTTATGGATTACTTTTTCTCTTATTCTATCCAAACCAGTTTTTGGATCCTTCTCTTTAATACTAATGAGAAGATGTACGGTAAGAAGTCCTGCACGGTCATCATTAATCATCTTATAATCATACTGATACTTCTTTGGTACATTTTTATTACGTTTGAACACGTGTTTGTTAATGTCAATGGTGCTTTCACGAGTATTAAAATCGTAACCTAAGAACTTTATGTACTTTACAACCTCAAGTGATTTCCATGAGTCTACCACATACTCTACCAAATCACCATCTGCTGCTTTTGTCATAAGGTCCATATTAAGATTTTCCTCGTAATCCATGACATAATCGCTTAAACAATTAAGCATTTTAATAATCTCCTTTCCATTATACTCATATAAATAATACATCATTCTGATAGAAAAATCAAAAAATAATGAAGTATTTTTTATGAATATTTTAGACATAAAATAGAGATTCAATCTCATAGATTTCTCTACAAGATCGAATCTCAATATTTTACATATTATTCATGTTTTGTTGTTGCATCCCCGTCTTCTTTAATGGTTCCTTTACTATAAACGCATGGCTTATAACTAATTTCGATACCATCTTCCATCTGACGAACATACAAACGATAGCAACCAGCAACATCAATCTGAAGTTCAAATTCATTTTCTTCTGCACGTTTCAACTTCGCATATTCGATAATATCGTCATGAACGGTACAGAAAATCGGTAATACGATTTCTGGATTTGCTCCCTGAATAGAAAGTTCAGTTTCCATCTTTTCAGCTGCTAATTTTGTAATCGCTTTAATATCAGTAATTGATGTTGTATTGTTACTTTCATTCCACTGAGTACAACGAACAACAGATTTTGGTTCAGATTCATCAACCTCTGTTAATCTGTTATTTTCGATATGTTTCATATAGATAGAAAAGTTTCCAAACTTTTCAAGATCGGAATTTTCTTCTGTTTCGAAACTGGTAGTAAACCCTATCTCCAATCTATTTGCAATAATGATTGCATGAGTTTCTTTTGTCTTCTGAAGAGATTTCAGATGTTTCAAGATACATTCAAAGAATAAGGAATAACAAGCAATCGGAATCTGTGGTTTATTCATCTTGATTCTGAAATACTGGTAAATATCCTTACATGCCAATTCCCCAATAGAAATAAGATGGTCTACATCATCTACTGCAACTTTTTCAAAGTATTCTTCTGCTTTTGTCATACTCATGGTTATTCATTTCCCCCTTTATTATTGAAAGTTCTAATAGGCTTTCCGGAATTATTCATTAGTCTGGAATTATTTCCAAACTTTTTACTTGCACCTTTTCCTGATGGTTTCTGATAAGGTTTTTTACTTCCATTTCCTGTAAATGGTTTTCCACCTTTTTGCGGTGCTTTTCCTTTGTTAAAAGGTTTCTTTCCACCTTTATTCATTTTGGCTGCTCTCTTCTTAGCTGCAGCTTCATGCTGTTTCTTCACCTGCTCTTCTAAATCTTTAATCCATGTAATTTCTGCATCTAAAATTCCTTCCAGATAGTGAAGTGCTACATTTGGAGAATCCATGGTGGAATTTTCAAATAACAGCTTTAATGTGCGGGCACTGATAATGAAAGCTGTAATGTGTTTTCTTCCTTCAAAAATATATAAAGGAAGTTTGTATTCCGGAGCTTTTTTCATCTCCTTATTTTTAATGGTAAAGATAAATTGAAGCTGTCCATCTGCTTCTTTTGTTGTGTCAGCTTTGTGACGAATAGAATATGCAGTATGTTTTTCTGCTACTTTTTTCAAGAGTTCGTCAATTTTACCAACGTACTCTTCTGTGTTCATCATTTTCATGTGTTTGTTTACTCCTTTGGTATTTTTATTCTTCAAGATCACGAATTAAATCAATGATCTTGCCAGTTTCGATATTGTAGATTTCTTCAACAATTTTTGCATTCTTGAATTTATCCTGAACTACTTGCAAATCAGTTTCTGTAATTTCCTCTCCCTGTGTATACATCTTCACAAAGATATTAATTACTTCATCGCCACTGTTTACTTCAATGACTTTATTCTCGTTTGTTACAAAAATTGTCAAATAACCAGACTGACCTTCATTGAGACAAACTTTAACAACAAATAAACCTTTTGCATACTGAGAAAGATCTTCTAATGTTTCAAGATCATGCTCTTCTCGTTCAAAACAAATAAGTCTACTAAGTAACTCATTGTCTTCCTCATATCCTACTGCTGTCTTAACGATGTTGTCGATTCTACTTTTTTTCTTCTTTTTCTTTTTCTTCTTTTTATGGTCTTTATCAAACCCGAAGATATCCGTTTTCTTGCTTACTTTGATATCATCGTAGTAAGATTCTTTTGGAGAACCAAATAACTTGATATAATCATTGCTCCCTCTCATCTTTACTTTCCTTTCTAAATTGTGATAAATAAATGTGCCTTGAATAATTAAATTTTAATCCAAGGCACATTTGGAATATTATTCTGCGTCTTCAATAAGTTCAACCAACTGATGAACAAATCTCTTCGGTACATTCACCTGTTTTACAGTGGAATTGTACATCGCTTTGTTTACATTCATATTGGATTCTTTAGACTTGATTCTTTCAGCTAACCAATCCTTGTATGAAAGTCCATCATCACTGATTGCTACTTTTGGATACTGAAATTCTTTAGATTTAATAATGCAGCATTCTATATCAGAACCATCAATCTGAGTATTCGCTACATACAATCCATCAGAACCTGTTTTCAATAACTCTGAATAAGACATCTTAATTTCAGATCTCTTTTCAGGTTTGGAATCTTTGTGTTCTTTTTGCTTCTTGTCTTTGTCTTTACCTTTCTTATCTTTCTTCTTTTTCCCGGATGCTTCAAGCATTCCATCAATTGTCCAATATTCTCCCATTGGCTCGTCCTCCTTTTATTTGGTATTTTTATTTATTATTATCATACTTTTTGAGTATGTCTAATAATTCTTCTTTTGTGATGATTTTGACTTTCTTCTTCTTAGCCTTTGTCACCTTATTCGAAGTTGCTAATTTATTTGGTACTACTAAGTAATCTACATCTTCTTTAATAGTTCCTGCCACTGCACCTCCTAAAGAAATAATATACTTCTCAAGTTCAGGTTCTCGAATTTTTGTGAAACATACTTGGAACTTTGGAGTTTCTCCAAGAGGATCATTATGGATGATATTCAATTCATTCCATAAAAACTTAATTGTAGTCTCAGCATCTTTCATACCTTTGATAATTCGTTTTGCTTTACGATTACCAATTCCTTTTACCTGTGTTAGTGCTTCGAAATTATCTTCATGAACAATTTCCATCAATTCATCAAAAGAATATACTGCAAGAATCCAAGCGAAGTTTCTTTCTCCAAGCCCATTAATTCCTAAAGAACCTAATACTACATAATCATATACAGTTCTTTTATCATCAATTTGTTTTAACCAATTATCGAAAGTGACATCGCCGAAACCTTTCTGATTAACAATTTTTCTTCTATGTTTCTTTAATTTATACAAATCTGGAATTTCTCTAAGAACTCCCATTTCATATAAAGCATCAATAGAAGCATATGAGATATCTAAAATTCTAAGTTTATTTAAGTAGTTAAGAATCTTACCTTTCTTCCTACAATCGCAGTTTGGATTTAAACAACTTAAAAATGCGCCATCTCTAGTCACTTTCTCTCCGCAACTTGGACATCTTTCTAATGGTTTAATCATCTTTTTACCACTACGATTTAATTCACAAGTTGTATCAATAGTTGCATATGGAATAATGTCATATAAAATTTTAACCATATCCCCTTTTGCTAAACGAAGTCTTTCTACGTTTTCTACTGTGCTAAGGGATGCAGAACTAATTTTGTTTCCTTTAATTGTAACCGGCTCCACTTTAACTACTGGAGTAATTCTTCCAAGTAATCCAACCTGATACACGACATCTTCTACTCTAGTATATGCATACTCTTCTGTAAATTTATACGCAACTTCAAAGTTATTGATATCATTATCTCTACCAAGAGTCTTTCTAAGTTCTCTATCAATAAGATAAATAACTGCTCCATCACATCTAAGTCCATCTGCATAACGATGGTCTAATGCGAACTGCTCGATTTCTTCAATATTACCAAGTTTAGTTCTAACGTATGGATGATCGAATACTTCTGGGCATAACTCTTCAATTTCATCGCCTTCTTCAATATAACGAAGCTGCATGATTACTAAATGTTTATTTCTTTCATCTGGATTATCAGAATTAATGATACCAGAAGCAACTGCTCTAGACTGTTTATAATCTTTAGAGTAGTTCTTATTATATTCAATAACATAACTTTCTGGAACCATAATTTCTGTCTTCATGCCATAATTTCTAGGATCAGTTGTAGTTCCGTCTAATCTTCTAAGAGGTCTTCTAACACCTTTAAAATGATGAGTTACATCTTCAGCAGTGTTAAATTTTGTATATCCTCTGGTAAGAGAACGATTTAAGTTTCCAGATTTATGGAATTCATGAATTACAGATACTCCATCCCACTTTGGGAACACATAAATATCCTGTTCTCTAAGATTAATTTTCTTTCCTGTTTTAGACTCATAAAGTCTTTCAGTCTTAGCAATCCATCCATCCAAAGTTTTTCTGGATTTATTTACTTTTTCATATGGTTGTTCTAAATAATGTACCTTATCTAAAGACCCCCTAAGAATAGGATAAATATGTTTTCCTTCTTTTTTGTTCGGTCTGTTATTTACTGGTAAAGTAATGAAATCTTCTTTCCCATTTGCAACCAAAATGTCTTTTAACTTGTCATACTCAGCATCATCGATCCCAGTATCAAGTCCTGTTCTGTCAAAGATATACCAAGCAATCATGGCATAGTTTGCAACAAAAGATAAAGTGGTATCATCAAATGCTACCTGTCCTTTATCAAAATACTCCAGAATTTCTCTGATATTTCTTACCATGTCCTCTCTGTTTGTTACCTGTGCTGCTTCCTCCTCAGTAATAGTTCCAAGTTCCAAAGCTTTTTTAATGTCGGATAATTCAATAAGTTTTTTCATCATCTTACACGTTTCCTTTCTTTTTTTATATCCAAATAAATAATATATATCTAAAGACAAAAAGTCAATATTATTTTATTTATTTAACATATAAGTAATGATGAGGTTTATCGTCGTATAAATATTCCAAATTACACAAAAATACGGTTTTAAATCATTTGAAGTATGGACTTGAAACAAGGTCGGAAAAGGTTTCAAGTCCATCTCCTTTCTAAATTTTTGTGAAGGTGATATTGTTAATGTATGAGAAAGCGGGAAGAATTGCATTAATGATGATTGTGAGTTTTAAGTACCCTAGACGTATTATCTACGTCTAGGGTATCTTTATTTTTACATATCTCCACTATCATCAGGAAAGTCTTCTTCAAACTGAACTTCACTCATAATGGTTTCATCTTCTTCTACATTATTCCCGATTTTACCATCATCCAATAAATCTTTAATTTCATTAAACCACTTATCTACAGTCTTTCTAAGACGTTCTTTTGAAACAAAAAATCTAACCCATTTAGGAAGCATTTCATATGCAGCAGTAACTGCTTCATTCAAACGTTCCTGTCCTACCTTTGTTCCGGTGATAGAATGCTCTAATTTTAAAAAAACTTCATATAAATCTTTTCTGATATCAGAAATAGACTTATTTCTCAGATAAACGAATACGAGAACAACCACAACACCAATTCCTACATAAGAATCATATTTTCCAGAAATAGTGTTGGAGATAATAGAAGTGAATATTTCGTGCATAATCTTTACCTTCCTTTCTTCATCATAATAAAACATCAATGATTGATGACATTATAATACTGTCTTATTTTGAGAAACAAAACGTGACTACATGATTTCTCATGTAGTCAACTTATATTTGTTTATGAAGGTTTTTGAATAAACAGATATTTTTTTTTCTGCTAATTAATTGTTAGTAAATACTTATTTTTTACATATAATAAAAAAGAGACTTGAGATTTTTCTCAAGTCTCTTAATTTATCTTAATTCAAAACAGGTCAACACCAACCGGATTAGTTAGGCATGAAGCTAGAGTCAATGAACTCAGCGTTGCTGAATGTTACTAATCCCTGAATACCCTGGATGCTTGCATCTGTATAACGAGATACACCCATTAAGTTAGTGTAAGAACCGCCTGGACGATCAGGAGATCTGTAAGCAGAATCTTTTGCTGTTAAGATATGTGTATTATATTTATAATGTTTGAAAGTCATCTGTTTAGGATCGAGCGCGATAGGAACGATTCTTAACCCTTTGTGGTTTGGATGAAGTTCATCAATCTTAAGAGCAGAAACAACCTGAACTTTAACGTTACCAGTTGTCATTACACCATAGCTGTAGTTGTGTTTTACACCACCTGTTGTGGAACCGGAGTTAAGTACCCAGTTTACATTCTTTCCAAGTAAAGAAATGTATTTAGGGTTACCGTAAATTACAAATGTCAAATCTTCCATCTTACAAGCGTTTGTTAAATCGATAATAAATCTATCGATAATCCACTTGAGCTGCTTTTCGATGAATTCAGACTGTAATGCAACTGTCTGGATTGTAGAATCACAGTTGAAGTCTTTGAAACGTACGAAGCTGTTCCATTCCAATGGATCTAATTCAAGACCTTTGTAGAAGTCAAACTGTTCATTGAGGTAATCAAGAACTTTGTTGTCTTCCATGTTTGTAAGATATGTGGATAACATATCATATGTCTTTTTGTAAAGATCCATATTGAGAAGAGCTTTGTGGTCATCAAGCTGTTCAATAGTGTATGGGATGTTCACTCTGTGACCATCTTCGATTTTCCACTCACGTTCTTCTCTTGTGTAGTCGAAGCTTACCGCACGTTCATTTTTTGTGTTACTTAAGTATCCATCGAATACTACGGAAACAATCTGACCGGAAGCAGAGTTAAGTGTGATTAAGTTGGAGATAAAGTCAACTGTACCTGTTAACATATCCTGAACTTCAACTTCTTCACCGTCTGCATTTTTAACAACTGTATCAATTTTTCCACCCATCCACTGAGATGTGTGTAAGTTGATGTACATATTTACTGGAACTTCAACACCGTCAGCTGTAATAGCTTTAACGATTTTGAGGTCAATAGTAATATTTTCACGGGCTGCTACTGCTGCATCTGTTAAGTTTTCAATAATATCATAGTTGAATAAAGGTAAATTAACCGGATCATTTTTGATCGGTAAACCTTTACCAGCTTCAAAAATTTTCTTGTAGTCGCCATTGTAGAAGCACTGTGGATATTTGTAACGTTCTTTTGTCTGGTTATCAATTACCCATGTCTGTTCGATCTGTTTTTTGATAACCGGAGTTTTTGTTACTTCTGTCTGCATAATATCTTTAGTAGCTAAAGATAAATGCTGCTTAACAAGAATTGGATAGTCGATAGCTTTGATTGGCATTAACTGTCCAACAGTTGTAGATTCTTTTACAAAGTCAGCTGTACAGTTGTCCCATAACTGAGAAACCTGTTCATACATGTTAGAGTATGCACCATATTTTTCAGCGTCCTGGCGATCTCTGCTTTCAGCTTCTAATGTAGAAAGGGCAGCTTCTTTGAACGCCTGCATAACAGGACCGTTTTTAACAAGCTGAGCGATATCTAAGAAATAGTTGATGTTTTTATGTTCTAATTCTTCAACAGCAGATTCGAACGCTGCATCAAAACCATTTTCCTGATTTGCCATATTAAATCCACCAATAGTATCATTGGTGTTTACAGATTCAAGAAATGCTAAAGTTTGCATTTGCTTGTCCTCCTTTTTATAAAATTTAACGTGTTTCAAAAATAAAATACATATGTTAGTTTTCTTTCTAAATTATCTTGCGATAATTTAATTTAATGTTTAGATTCCTCTTTCTTATTTTTATTCAATTCTAAAGATTTGAAATTTAAAAGACAAATCGCTTTAATCTTTTCATAAAAGAATGAATTCTGTAAAAAAGAATCTGTCTGAAACTTAAGTAGCATATAATCTCTGGTGAGGTTTTCAATACGTTTAAATTTAGAAAGAACTTTTGTGGAAGCTAATTCAAATCTTTCACTATCACTAACCCCAGATTCCAAACGTTCAATAAAATACACAATAGCATTATATAGATCGAGAAATCTTTTATACATCTCATGTTTTCGAACATCATCTTTTGTAACCGATTGCCCAGCATTAGGGTCTGTAGCTGTCGGATCTGCATTTGAGTCTATAGTTCCATCGTCGGCTGGAGTATCTAAAGATACATCAGCTCCTAAATCACCCGTATCTTCTATATTAGCACCATCTTCTCCAGTAGTTGCATCAACTACTTCTCCACCTTCCTCAGGAGCTACCTCACCTTCTGCTGGAGGAACTTCTTCGGAAGGTTGTTCTGGTTGAATTTCACCTTCTACTGGAACTTCACCCTCAGCAGGTGTAGGTTCTGTTGGTTGTGTTTCTGTTTGTTCTGGAACTGCTTCTCCAGCGGTAGCATCAATAACTTCTGTTGGTTCTCCTTCTACTGGCTCTGGTTCTTCTGGGGTAGTTTCTGGTTCTGTAGCAACATCATTGACATCAATATCATCAATAGATAAACTATCGACATCAAAGTCACTATCTAAATCAGAACCTAAATCTCCAAGATCTTCCTGATCTTCATAATCCAAATCTACCTCATTCGGAATATCATCAAAGTCATCAATGTCTTCTGATAAATCATCAAAACCTTGTATATCATCTGAAGTATCGTCAATATCTTCCACATCAAATAATTCTTCTGGGTCTACAAGGTCGGCGTAGTCTGTTTTAATAGGTCTAACAGATACTACTCTAGGTTTCCTTTTCTTTTTCTTAGGAGCTTCAGTAAAGATTCCCAAGGATTCGAAAAGAGGAATCTCTCTAGCAGTGCGTATAATCATTGCTTTAAACCCCCATTAAATATATTTTCCATTCATTTGAACTCTTTCTTTTTCACGAATTAATGAATCACGTATTCTCATTAATTGATACTTGGCTTCTTTGTCATCTCTAGCCTGAGCATCGTCAATTTTTTCTTTACATACATTGATTTCTGTATCCAATTCAGCTGCAAATTCATTTCGAATACGTTTGTTTTTTTCTTTGCTAAGTCTACGACCGAACCACACTACTGGAACAAGTAATGCATTACAATAACCAGCTAAACCATAAGTAGCAGCAATACGTAAATTTTTGAAAATACGTTTTCTATACCCTGGTTGAAGCATGTATTGTTTTCTTCGGTTATCGTCCATATCATCAAAGCCTTTAATTAGACCTTTCAATCCATCAATTAATCCAGCTGGGATTTTGAGAACTGCAGTACCAGCATTTTTAACTGAAGTTCCAAGTTGTCTCAATTTAGAACCAACTTGTTTTGATTTTGCATGAGCGTCCATAGCTTTATTCTGAATCGTTCCGAGAATACCTTGTTTTGGTTTCTGTGGTTTGGTAGAAGTTGGATTAGAAGAATCGGGTAAGTCTTTACTATCTACCCTAGTAGCCTTAGGTAATTCTTTTTTATCATCTTCTTCAATAGATTCTTCATCATTATCGACAGATGACACCGCTTTTTTCATCAGGGATTGTTTTGTATTAAGAGACTTATGTTTCTTAGCAATCACTGAGTTCATAGCCCCGTCCTTCTCAGATTCAAAAAAATATCTGTTGTTTGCTTCTGCTTCTGCAGTAGCTTCTGTAATTAACTTATAGCCTTCCATTACAGTGACTTCACCTGTTACACCCATAGACTCTTTAATTACAGTAAATAATGGAGTCTCTGGTAAAATATCTGTTTCTTCCATAATTTCATATAAGCTATGAATATTCTGTCTCACAGATTCATACACTTCATGTTTTAAAGAAGCCATTCCAGATTTTACAACGTCTCTATCTTCTTTATAGATATCGTCATATACGGATTCTTCCATAATAGCATTTACAGCTGATAACGGAGAAGAGTATACTGGATTAATAGTATCATCTACAGCTTCTTTAAATGACGTAATTACTTCATTTGCAATATCTGCAGACATCATGCCGGACACTAATGTACGAAGATTTCCATTTCTGAAATTGTTTACAGCTTCCATAAATCTTTCGGATAAAAGAAGTTCCTGAACTGTTTCACAAGCAACTAAATTCTTTGCTTTATTTTCAAATCCATCTTTATCTGTCATGAGGTCTATAAAACTTTCACAAAGTTCAGCCTCTAAACAAAGTTCAGTTGCATACGGAGTTGTGTAAAGAATCTTAGACATCGATGGATAAGATTTCACATAAGAGTTTAAATCCTCACATTCTGCACGGTATGGAGAATATCCATCAAAAAATCCTTTTGTAACTTCATCATTATTTTCAAGTCTCTTATTACAGAGTGCTCCATAGATTGTGTCTAGAAACTCTTCTGCTTTGGGATCTTCAAATCTTGATTCTACTGCTCCTTCGCATACTCGTTTATCACATGCATCGGAAATAGCACAATGTGCATTTGTATATAAATCTTTAACCCGAGAATCCATTCTATTTCCGTATTCATCTAAATAACTACAAATACATCCTCTAAGGTTAGTAAGGTTTGTAAATGTTAACGGAAAAGAAGTTGCTACCCATTGTACAAAAGGTAGCCCAAACTGCGGTTCTGCTATAATGTATCTAGCATTTTTCATAATAAAAGAAAGAGGTTTTCCTTTATAATATGAGCAATAACTCTTAGCAGAATCATTACTATAGCTTGATTTAAGATTTTCATACGCATTGATAAGCTGTTTTGTATCAGTACCATTGAGTATTCTATCTGTATCTAAAATCGCCATTATACTAGTACCTTCCTTTCGATATTTTATAGATTAACTATTTGTTGAATTTATAGATTTTAGCAGAGATTCAACATATATAAGGGTAGAAAACATTGATTTAAGATAAAATGCTTTTATGAATAACAAAGAAAGGATGGATTAGAAAATGAGTCCTGTTATTACAGATAAAGATTTTGCAGTTCTTCTGTCACAGAAATTGACAGATGGCTCATCTATATATTTATATCCGATTTCACGAGATATAGATATTATCTTAAGCGATGAATCAAATGGTGAAACATTAGCTGATCTCTTAGCGAATGGTGCAAAACCTAATTTTGAATCATTGAAAAATATCTTTGCTGATTCGGATGACATTATTTTCGAGTTTAATTCAGAAACTGGTAAAGTAGTTGCGAAACACACTAGCGAAATTGCTTCTGGTTCTACTGCTGGTTCTGAAGGAAATTTAAACTACGGGGATACAATTAAAATTCCTAGATTCGTGTATGATGCGAATGGTCATATTACAGAAGTTGGAACAACCAGTGTTGTTCTTCCAAAAGGATATACTTTACCTAAAGCCGATGAAACTACTCTTGGTGGTATCATGATTGGTTCTGGTTTAGCTATCGATGAGACAGGAAAAGTATCCGTTAAAGCAGGTAGTGGTTCCGAAGCTGGTATTCTTAAGTTATTAACATCCACAGAGTCTGACTCTGTAACTGAAGCTGCTACACCAAAATCCGTTAAGGATGCATTGGCTATTGCTATTGCTCGTATTGAAAAAGAAGTGCAGGATATCGACACCAATGGTGTTACTCCTAATTATGCAGACCTTGCGAATATGTTTACAGGAGATGCTGATATTTTATTTAATACTAATGAAGAAGATAGAACTTTTTCATTCACTCATAAAAATAAAGTAACAGCATCATCCGTATCAGGGTCTACAGGAAATGTAGATTATGAAGGTGAAATTGAAATTCCTACTTTTGAATATGATTCTAATGGTCATATCATTAGATCTGGAAGTACAAAAGTAATCTTACCAAAAGGATATACTTTACCTACAGCTTCCAAAACTGAGAAGGGTGGAGTATTACTTGGTGATACTTTAGTATCTGATGAATCAACTGGTGAAGTTAATGTAGTAGAAGGTAGTAAAACAGTAAAAGGTATTTTACAGTTAGAAACTTCCACTAGTTCTGATTCTGAAAGTACAGCCGCTACTCCTAAGTCTGTTAAGGATGCATTAGTATCTGCTAAAAATGATAGTGCTGAAAAAGTAGCAAATTTAAAAAATGAATTATTGGAATCTGGTCTTAAACCAACATACGCTGGTTTGGATCCAATGTTTGTTTCCTCTGATGATATGGAAGTCGTGAAGAATTCCGAAGATGAAACCTTCTCTTTTAAACATAAATCTGTTATGGATGAAGGTGCTTCTATTACATCTGGTGATACTACATTCTTAAATGGTGGTACTATCATGCTTCCTAAATTTACATATGATAAGTATGGTCATATCGTAGAAGCTGGAACCGAATCTATATCCATCACTCCTTTTGAAGGACAAGGCGGTATCACATTTGATGAAAACATTGTAAAACACACAAATGAAATTACATCCGGGCATACCGTTTCCAACACAGAAGGAAAATTGGCTTATGATGGCACCTTCAAAATTCCTGAAATTGTATATGATGCAAATGGTCATATCACTGGAGTAAGTTACAAAGAAATTTCTTTACCTGCAGAAGTTACTTATTCTTTAAGCAAAGATGGTAAAAAAATTGTTTTAACTGATTCTAAGAATGGAACTTCCTTTGTAGAAATTGATGAGTATGTTCATCCAGCAAGTGGTATTACTGCAGGAACATATCGTTCTGTAACATTTGATGCAAATGGTCATGCTATTGCAGGTACAAACCCTACAACTTTAGCTGGATATGGAATTACAGATGCTGCTAGTAAATCACATACACATGGAGATGCTGATATTACAGCAATCAGTTCTTCTAAACTTCAAGGGATTATCCCGATTGAATTGATTCCTAAAGCAGCATTAGAAAGACTTCATACTGTAGCAGATGATACAGCAAGATTTGCTTTGACTTCTGATATAGTTCAAACAGGAGATTCCGTTAAAGTTCAGTCTGGTGCAGATGGTAGAGTCCATATGTATTATGTAATCGATGACTCCAAACTTAATTCTGAAGAAGGCTACGAAGAGTATTCTGCTGGAGCAGCTTCGAGCGTTCCTTGGGCTGGAGTAACTGGAGTACCTAACTTTGCAGCATCCTCTTCTCAGGGCGGATCCGCAACAAAAGCAATTGGTGATAAAAATGGTGTAGATATTACATCTTATCTCAAATCTGTAACTGTTTCTGGTTCTACGGTAACTTTCGTTACTGGTGATGGAACAGAGACTGAAATTACAGTCAAAGATACCGTGTATACACATCCAACCTTTACATCAAAATCCTCTGGAATCTATAAGATTACAGTAAATAATGAAGGTCATGTAACAGAAGCAACTGCTGTTACTAAGGATGATTTAGTTGCTTTAGGATTGCCAAGCACAAACACAACTTATGGAAATGCTGGAACAACAGCAGGTCTTCTTTTAAGTGGTGGTGTAGCTACTGTATCTGATGGTGTCATTACATCTATTAGTGAGGCAGGTAAAGCAACAAATGACTCTAAAGGTCAGGCAATTACTGGATATATTAGAAAACTTGAGGTTAGTGGTAGAACAATTACCATTACTTATGGTGATGAAACAACTTCTACAATCACTACACAGGATACAACTTATACACATCCGACACATACAGCATATGCATCAGGATTATATAAATTGACCGTGGATGAAAAAGGTCATGTAACAGCAGCAACTGCAGTTACTAAATCTGATATCACTTCTTTAGGAATTCCTGGAAGTGATACAAAATATACTCATCCGACATATACATCTCGTGAATCAGGCTTGTATAAAATTACAGTAGATGCAACAGGACATGTGTCTGGTGTTGTTGCTGTAACGAAAGATGATTTAGTTGCTTTAGGATTGCCAAGCACAAATACAACTTATAGTAATGCAACACAATCAAACGCAGGTTTACAATCTGCGGCAGATAAAACAAAACTTGATGGACTTGAGAAGACAGTTATTCAGGCTGATGCACCTTCAAACCCATCATCTGGTACACTTATGTGGTACAAAGTATTATCTACAGAATCCTAAGTATAATTCAACACTCATGTTAAATCACCAAAAAGGAGGATTTAACATGAGTGAAGTAATTAATGATCAGGTAGTAGAACAGACATCCGAAGAGTGTGTTCATGATGAAAACAAACCAGTTTCAGATGTAGCCACACGGGTAGAATGCGTTTTCTACAGAAAAGAAACTGTAGACACTATTATTGCATTACTTAACAATATTTCTGTTAAGGGAACTGAAAATGTTTCAACCTTAGCAAAAGTAAATGAAATCATCGTTAATAGCGGTACAGTTCTTCCTGTTACTGTCCAGTAACAAAAAAATAAATTGGATACAGTCTTTCGACTGTATCCAATTTTATTATGACCATCCAGATATAATTTGGGTTTTACTCTCGTAAACTATAGGATCTATATAATTTACTATTGGTTCACACTCATCTATTATATTATCATACGTTATATCTCCAGTATATCTAATATCCAAATCTCTAAAAGTATCGAATATATTATAGTATGCATCGATAATTCTTTCATACCATTCTTTTCTCTTCATAGGACGCATATTAATACCTTTTCTGGCATGGGTCCAATTTATAAATTCATTTGCTTTCTTCTTATAATCTGATAGATTCATATGAAGAATTGCATCTTTACATACTCTAAGAGAAATCTTAAAAATATCTTTATTTAAAGAATCTAAATGATCTCTCAATTGGCTATTAGACAATTTGTCAATTTTCTCATAAAATACACCCAATGCAAATTCACCATCAAATTCTGGATTCTGAATACACCTAGCAAATGATTGTGTTGCGATATCAGTAAAATAATTACTTGTAAACTGAATTTGTGATGTAATCATATCTACAGTAGTATTGAGTGTTATGATATCTAAATACGGAAGCTCACATCTAGAAGCATCTTTAATTATATTCATAAGGGTTGATTTCATTTCACTTACAAATTCCTGTGATATTAATGCACATACAGCATTAAACTTAGGACCATATAATTGTGAACGTTCTAAATTGAACTTAATAACTTCTTTCGGCTGTGTAAGTCTATAGATTAACTTAACAGTAGCATTATACATTCTTGTCACATAATCATCCACTGTAAGTTGTTCCATATATTTTTCTCCTTGTGGTAATAATTTAACCCCAAGTCTTTCCGTAATACCAATAGCCATCCCTTGTTCATCATTAAAATAATTTTCATCATATTTAAAATTTATATCTTTATCTGGATCGAATAAAGGAATAATTTCTTTTGTTACTGGTTGGTTTCCTTTGATATCTTTGAAAGATTTAATATTAAATCTTTCGGATATGTCTTTAATTGCTTCAGGTAATGGAACATCATCACATTCTTCATCTACCCAATCTACAGCATCAGCATATTGTGCTAATACTTTTTCTAAGTTATAAGCACCACTATTACCAATACCAAAATGATTTATTGGATTATTTTTATTCGTATTTATTTTTCTATGGTCTAAAGAATCAAATTTAATTCTTTGACCAAATGGAATCATAGCCATAAAATACCTCCTGTTTTAATAAGAAGAAAGAGGTACATTTGTACCTCTTTCTTTAAATTTAGTTGTTTACAGAAACTGATAAGACACAATCTGTCTTTATCATCTTAATCATTTTTTCTGCTTTTGCTGCTCTTGTTTTAATAGGAATTTCTTTTACCTTAATATTAACTGGCGTAGATTTCTTTTTATAGAAGGTTAGGGTTTCATCACCTTTTACAGAAACTACTGATACTAGGTATTCACCGTCGTCAAGACCTGTTAAACAAAGTGGTTCGTCTTTCTTATTCATAACAGGGAAATATTTAAGTTCTGTCTTCTTTACTTTACCGTTAGAAGTTGTATATACCAAATATTTATCTGTTGTTTGAATAAGGTTAACCCCAAGAACTTTTTCACTTGGTCTTAATGCCATAATTTTAGTACCCTTACTGGACACAGACTGTTTTGGAATATCTTCAATATTAAGATTAATTCCATCACCATAATCTGTAAAGATAATAATGTGTTCTGTATCTTTTGGATTAATCATCATAGCAAGTTCCAATTTGTCACCGTCATTTAATAAAATAACCTTTGATGAACCTACTAATGCATCCTTTGATTTAATCAAAAGTGGCGCATTAGTTCTCTTTGCAATACCTCTTGAAGTTACAAATAGGAATTCATAATTATCCAGGTCTGTAGAATTCTTTCCAATAATTGATGCTGAAATAACCCTTGCATCATTTTCAATATTGATAAATTTACCAATCTTAAGACCAGCATCTTTTTCTTTCAGTAATGGAATCTGTGATGCTCTAATAAGATGCTTAGAACCTCTGTCATCGAATAGTAAGATAGAATCGCTATCATTTACCGCAAATGCCATCATCATAGCAGACGACTTTTTAGATACTGCCCCGATTACTTTACCAGATTTTAAAACTTTTTTCACATATCCATCATCAGTAATACCAATGATACAAGCATTATCTACAATATCATTTTCATCATTAATGACTGTAGATTTACGAGGAGTTCCATATTTCTTAATACCCTCTTCCATTTCTGAAATAATGATATCATCAATTTTGGAATCGGAATCTTGAACTTTCATAAGTCGTTTGATTTCTTCTTCCATCGCTTCAGAATCTTTTAGAAAAGATTTCCTGCTATCTTCATTGAATGCAGATGTAGGCATAGCTGCAATTACTTTTGCCTGTAAAGATGTAATTCCATAAGCTTTCATCAAATTATCTTTATATTCATCTACATTTTTAGATTTCTTAGAAATCTCCATCGTCTTTTCAATATTCTTTGCTTTACATAAGAATACTTTAATATCATTGATATGTTGCGCTTCTACTAAATTAGCCAACTTAGTATTGATACTTGCTCGTACCGTATCTCTTCTATAATCAATCCAGCTAAGTAAGAAATCTCTTACAGAATATTGATTTGCTACGAAATCATCAATTAAGATAATGGAACAAGCTTTTGTTGAACGAAGATCTGTTCTAAGCTTATAAAGTTTTTCCAACACCTTATCCGGATTTACTGGTTGACCTTTTACTTCAGATTTAAGTACGAACTCCATAAGAACTCCAGTTGCATCTGTTGTAATATCTCTGATTTCATCAATTTCATCAAACTGACCTTGGAGTCTTAGGTTATTAACATCCCCTACAATTTTATTTGTAGAGGTCTGCATTGGAATAGATGTGAAGGTAATTGTATTATTAATATAATCAATCTCTGGAGTTGCTCTCATTTTAATCTTCACATCATGCTCTGCTTTTTCAAAGATAGTTTTTGCTTCTTTCTTTGTCATAATCAAATCAGCACCAGTTGGTAAATCTGGATAAAGAATAATTTTTGCATCTGGATTCTTTACTAATTTGATAACAGCTTCACATACTTCTTTGAAATTAAATGGAGAAATATTACTACTGAATCCGTATCCAATACTAGAAAATCCTCCATTGATTAGAGCTATCGGATATTTTGCTGGAAGAACTAATGGTTCTTCTCCTTCACCAGTATATGCAGGAACCATGTCTACTGCGGAATCTTTAAAATCTTTAAAATAGCAGTCATACGCGAAGTCACTTAAACGTACGTCTAAATAACGTGGTGCCGCATGTTTGTCTCCTTTAATACTACCTTCATTACCATCGGTATAGATAAGGGTCATATTTTCTACCCAAGACTGAGCCATACCGATACCAACTTCTGCAATACTAGCATCGCCATGAGGATGATAATTCATGGTATCACCGGCAGCTCTAGATAGTTTGATTTCTTTATCTTTATAACGACCTAACGTATAAAGAGTATAAAGGAATCTTCTTTCTACAGGTTTTAACCCATCTACTAATGACTGGAAGTATCGGTACAAATTTTTATTTGCACCGAATATCTTCTGCCATTCTTCTGTCTGTTTTGCAATGTTTACTTTAATGATTTTCTCATTAAACAAACTAGGGTCAACCTTTTGATTTTGAATTGCCATAGTTTTTGTTCCTTTCTAGTTATCTAAGTCTTCTGCTTTAATTCTAAACTCATTCATCATTTTCTTTCTAGCAAGTTTATCTTTCTTTGTAGTACCATATAACTTATCAAAGATTTTAAGTTCTTTCTTTAAATCATCAATGGTGAGCTGAATAAGAACTCGTCCATTGAATGGGTCTAAAGTGGTTGCATTCAAATCTTCCGGTTTCATTTCTCCAAGTCCTTTAAAACGTTTCATCTTATCTGCACTTGGAATGTATTTCTGATACTTCATAGCAAACTCAGATAATGTCATTGGTTTATAATCATCTTTTTCATTCACTAAAATAATATATCCATATTTTCTGAAGATGTCGATTAAGTCTAGCACTTTATTGATAAATCTCTGATTAAGAGCAAGACGTCTGTAATGACCATCTACGATACCATAAAGTTCATTAGTAGCTTCTTTATAAACTACTTCAGGAAATCTCTTCTGAATAATGGACATGAATTTAGTCAATACTTTCTGGTTCTTAAGAACTTCTGCAATATCAAAGTCTTTTCCGAAATAAGCATATTCAATAGAGAAGAATGCTGCTACAAGTTCTACTAAATACACATTTGATTTAAAATGTTCTGCAACGGATATTAATGTTGCTAAGTAATCAACGGTATCCACAAGATAATTTCTAAATTCGTCTTTACTTGCTTTCTCTTTCTTACCTGCTAATTTCACAGAATAGTTCTTAATTACCTTATTACGATACATATCAACAAACTCTTCTTTATTATGAACGAAGATTTCGTTCTTTCCATCAACTACTTTGTATAATGGTGGAAGAGCTTTGTATAATTTACCAGCAAGTACTACCTCTGGTAATGCATTAATAAAGAATGCTGCAATACTTCCTGAAATACCATGACCATCAACGTCGGCATCTGTCAGGATAATAATTTTATCAAAGTATAACTTATTGATATCAAAACTTCTACCAATACCACATCTAAGAACATGAACAAAAGTTCGCCATTCTTTATTTCCTGAATTAGGGTCCATCAACTGTGTAATGGTTTTCTTATATGGGCTAGCTGTCATACCTCTTACAGCAAAGAATGCTTGGAACCAAGGATTTCTAAATTTCGTACCAGCACCTTTCGCAGAATCTCCTTCTGAAATATATATTTCACGATAATCATTTTTTCCTGTATTTAAGCATCTATCATAATTTGGAATCTGCTGCTCCTTAAGTGGAGTCATAACATCTTTTACAGTAGCTGCTCTTGCCTTCGTAGCTTCTACTCTGGCTTTTGCATTAGTCTTAACAATTTTAACAACTGCTTTTAATTTCTCTGGATTCTCATCAAAGAATTTTTTAATTTCTTCTCTGAATCCTGTCGTCAAAATAGGTTTTAAAATTTCCGCTTTAATCTTTTCTTTCACGTTTCCTTCGAATTGAACGTTGGCATTCGTAGTTAAGTTTACTACCATTTTAAGACCTGTTCTGATATCATTCCATAAGATATCATATTTTGATTTCTCAGCTTCTGTCATAGAATCTTTTACTGCTTTCTGAATGAAATTACAGTAAGCATTTTCCGCAGCATCTAAGTGAACACCACCAGATATTGTATTTGTGAAGTTACAATAACTATCATACATCGGATCTATACTATCATCATAAGCAATCATTAAACTATAATTTGCAATACGATGTTTAGTTACAGTATCTGATTTAATCTTTGGATTTGTATTGATAACTTCTTCATCAAATTCTTCATATCTATCCATAACGATAGGTTTGAAGATTACATTGTCTGTACAGATGTCATTCAATAACCCAACTGGGTCACGTTTTTCAAACTTCACTTTCTTAACGGTTTTCATACCATCTTTTACAAAGAACTCTAAGAGCATAGTACTTGTAAAGAAGTAAGAAATTTTACCAAGCCAATCTTCAATCATATCTACAGGAAGATATGTTGTAGGTCCTAAGTATTTCTTACTAGGAATCATCTTAGTAATCATACCATGTCTTTTATCTTTCTTTCCAATTGGTGTGGTGGTATCAGAAACTTTCTTACCATTTTTAAAAACAATTCTATGTGCTGTCTTTTCTCTTTCTCGATAAGAGGTCATTTCGAATTCATCTGCTAATGCATTACATGCAGTGAGCCCCAAGCCAAATTCCCCAGCACTCAGCTCTCCATCGTCACGCATAAATTTAGATCCTGCTTGTATCTTTGTACAGCAGATATCTAATGGATATTCTGTTTCGCTAATTCCTCTACCATCATCTTCTACAGTGATAGAATCTTCTAATCTATCAATAGTCACAGATATATAAGTACCCAATGATTTTGGGTTCTTCAATTCATCAATTGAGTTTTGCACGATTTCTTTTACTAAATGAAATGCACCTTCGAATCCATATGCTTTGATATAGAGATTCGTTTTAAGCTGAATCTTCTCTATATCATCTTCGATGTACATCATTACTGAATCTTGTGCCATCTATTTCTTCCTCCTATTCTTTTTAATATAAATTGGATTTGTATTCGCCTTATTAAATCTACCCGGTATTTTCAATTTTCCAAACGTCCCATAAGTTGTACTTAATTCCAACTTCGCTTTAGATTTTAATTCATCCAATTTAGAATCACTCATTACTTCATTCATTTTTATACCTCCTAATGATGTTAATCTATATATACTCATAAATATAATAAATCATTGAAGTAAAATACTTGATTTTATGAGCGTTAATTACGTGTTATAATGAGTTTTATATCTTATTCGAACTACCCCTCGATAAATATAATTTACATTATAAGAAAAATACTAAAATACATTTTATTAAAGAGGAGGTATTGTTTATGGAATATAAATGCTATAACGTAGACAATGGTTGTATGGGTCTGACAGAGTCTGGCGAGTATGAATTATTTGATTCTGAATCGGACTACAAAGAATATTATAATGAACATAAAAATGATGAGTAGTGAAATCAATCACTACTCATCAATCTTTTTGACTTATTTTTTTGATTTATCAATTTCAATACTAAAAAGATGTACACAACATTTAGAGTTTTACTAATAAAAATTTATTCGCTCTAAAAACTATGAAAAAAAAAGAAAAGACTATTTCTAATCTTTTCTTTTCCTTTCAATATTCAATTATAATATTCCCCATATAGACAGCCATCAGGAAATAAATGAGCAAATGATACTCAAACCCTTGTTGATGGATTTTTATTACATCGTAACATATATTATCTAAGTTTCTAACATCTAATTGGATTGATTTATCCCTAAATCCAAATCCGTACTAACATGTTACATTATTTACATCCTGACATCATCACATTTAACATTTAACTGATATATTGAAAATTTTCAGGGTATTAGCCCGACACATTCTATCAATATATTATATGCATATTCTTGGTTGCATATACAAGTTGTTTTAGTAAAGCCTCATCGATTGAAGGTCGATTGCTTTGAAAAACAAATTCTGTTTCCATATAATGTGACAAATGATAATCTTTCGCACTCATTCGTCAGGATGCGTCATTTCTTCTTTTATTTTCGTCTATATAGGAAGAATGATGGATAAAGTTTTGAGGCTTTATCCACCCAATTTAATTTTGCATCATAAACCACAAATAGAAAGAGCTTGGGATTTGTTCATTTTCAAATACCCTCGCCATCTCAGGACCATATAAAAGCTCTTAACTATTTCCAGCTACCTACAGCGGACATATCATCACCGCGTTTTTTCTTCTTCTTATTTCTAACCTGTTCAGCTTTTTCAGCAACACGTCCAATTTTCTTATAATGTTTCGGAGCGATTTCTAACATAGAACCAAGTTCTGATGCAAATCTAACTGCATCCGGACCTGCCTTAACTGCTACAGATAAGTATTTCATCTGATTTACTACTTCTTTTGCACCTGCAAATTTCTTTTCAACTTCATCTGGAGTATATGGACGACCTTTAAAAGATCCTCCACAAAGTCTACAAGTACAAGTAGATTTTCCGTCATTTCCAATGGTAGGTTTAATTTTCCCTTTACCATTAATTGTATGATGTACACAGGCACCTTTTAAAATTTTTGTCTGTGTTTTGTTTTTTCCACGGATTCTTCCTTTTTTATCCGTATGCTGTTTTACAACGTTGATAACGTTTCCTTCGATTTTGGTAAGTTTGTTTGCTTTTCCCATGATTCGAAGTTCTCCTTTCTCCTAATAAGTTTTATATCAATAAAATAATATACGGTTATAGCGCAAAAGTCAATATTTAATTACTCTTCATACACCGTATAAAATAATCTTTTTTGCTTACTACATCTGTTTTATCAATAGTAAAAAGATATAGTGGGCGAACATCTTTAAAAGTAGTTTTGTCTAGTTTACAATTAACCAAACATAAACTTTTCACTTTATCTCGTTTTAGAATTTTTACTCTGCTCTTTAATACATCATCATTTATGATAAGTCCGTTATCATCCACATTTACCGTAAATATGTTTACTTTAAACATGTCGAAATCAATAGCATCATCAAATGCGTATTTTAAAATGATTTCTTTTGCTTCCTCAAATGGTAATGGAGTAATGAAATTCGTACAAATCAGTTGTTTTGATGTACGCAAAAGTCTTCTACTAACATTGTCTCGGTCAAATCTTTTATCGATAGATTCAAGATTCTTAACAATAGCTGGATTTTTAATAATAGAATCAACCACTTCAACTTCAGAAGTTTCTTTATTTAAAACTAACTTGATAAATTCGTATTTTTCATCTTTTACCGCATTAATTGTAAATATATCTTCTCCTGTAAAATCTTCACTGACTCTAAGTATACATCCAATAACATCTTCTGTTCTAAATGTCGAAATGATAGAAATCCTGTCATCATCAATACACTTAGAACGAATATATCGATAATCTTTATTACCGATAAGAAGTATAATCATTTTATCAGATTTTTCAGATGTATTATAATTTCCAATATATGGATTTAAGTTCAAGGGATTCACTCGAACTTCTGTAAATGGAAGTTCTATCGTTTGAACTAATATATTTTTGTGAATACCCATGGTCATTTTTTTACCTTTTGGTTGCTGACCTTTTTCTAAATGATATTCTTTGTCTTTTTGAAACTTTGTCGAGCCGATTCGGATTTTCTGTAAAATAGAAGTATCGGATGACTCAAGGTAGTACGTTTCATATGTACTACCTTTTTTAGTCACACCCTCTTTAGATTTTACCACCCATTCGCTCTGACAAGAATCTCCTATAGATACGATGGATACATTCATATTTGGATTGTCCTTTCTGGATTAGATTAGACGAACTCCTTAATAGATTCATCGTTAGACTGTAATTTATTTAATACCTTTACAGTCTTCGGATAGCCATTCTTTTCATCGCCTGGCAAGCTACTTAGGAAGAAACGTCTGTTAGCATCTTTGTTCTGAGCTTTGTCACGTTTTCTAGCTCCGAAATATGCTTTCAGAATTTGTTCGATTTCTCTTTCATCAAATTCTTCTTCCAATGTTTTGAATGTCCAATCAGTAACTACATGATAGAATTCTTTCTGCTTATCATCAAGTGTTACATAATCGGATTTTCTTTCCAGTAACAAATATGTGATGAAACCAGGATAATTCTTTGGTGTTACAACATGTTTTACAACTGCTGCAAATTCTTCTTTTGAAATGGTTTCTGTTTTTGCATGTACATACAATACAGCCATCAGATTTTTTAATCTGAATGCACCTTTATCAAGAATAGAACTTGTAGGTACGGTGCTTAATACATCAAATGCTAATTCCTTATTAACTCCAGATTTTGAAAGTTTCTTCATCTTTTTCTTCAAAATGATATTGGATAGCTTAACAAGGTCGGATACATCAAACATTTTAGCATTTTCATCTTCTGCTTTTTCTTTCATGTGCTGCTTATGTGCTTCTTTTAATACATCATAAATGATGATAGGAAGTAATTCAATATAATCAATCTGTTCCATATCTTCTTCACACAATTTTGTGATTTTCTTGATCAACTTCTTATCGAACAGACGATCGTAAACTTCGTTGCGAATTTCCTGAACTTCTTTGATGTGTGAATAGTTAACCATTAATTTGATTACTTCCGGAAGCTGACAAATAAGCATATCGTAGTACCCCTTCTTCTGCTTTTTCTTTGATGAATATTCATCAGCGTACTTTTTCATGTACTTCTTAAATGTCAGACCAGTAAAGAGTCTAACGTCATTTGGGATTTCAAAGCCCCTTTTGTTGTTCTTACTCATGGTTTATGTCTCCTTTTAAAAAATAATTAAGTAACGTAAACATTAGTTTGTTTCCAAACTTTTATGTTTACGTTACCAAATAAATAATAAATTATTTCAACTCAAAAATTCAAATTAATGTTTGAATTTATTGAAAATACCTGCGATATCAACCGCTGTTTTCTGTTCCGGTTTTTCTGCTGTTGGAGATGTTCTGTATACACGTTTTGCATTGATCGCTTTTAATACATCTTTATCTAACTCTGTATCATCAGCTTTCTTTTTCTGAGCTTCTGTGATTTCAGTAATTCTGTCTTTGATTTTAATGATTCTGTCATTAACATCCGATAAACCACTAGCAATGTAGAATACATTATTAGGAAGCTTTCTGTCTTCATTTACAACTGTATGTTCAAATTCTTCTACTGGGTAACCCACAGTTTCCTGAATCTTTTTCACACGAGTATCGAATTTGGAAAGCATTTCTTTGGATAAGTTAGAAATAACACCGGTTCCATATACAATACCGTCTAACTGAATTTCTGCATGTGCATTTCTGTTAAGTTCAGCAATCAACTTATCTTCTAATGTACTAGTATCATCACAGTCTTTTTCTTTTACATCAAATAAAGATGCAACCACAAGACGACCTGGTGCTGTAATAAGTGTCATAGCATCTCTTTCGTCAATACTGTTTACTGTTGTAGGACCATTATAGTATCCTCTAAGTACATTGATGTCTTCCACGATTCTTTCATTTACAGTTCTAAGTGTATCTACTGCAGATAATTTTGCAAATCTGTCATTGTCATACAGCATATATGTTGGTTGATCTAATACTTCATATAAGTCTGTAAGATATCCAAGGGAATTTGCCTGGGTAGATAATGCTTCTGAAATTGTAGGAAGAATACCTACTGAAATTGGGAATACCGGATAGTCAGAATCTTTGTATACATTTGTGATGATGTTATTTAATAACAATGAGATTCCGGAACCTGTTCCACCACCTGTGCTACTTACAATGAATACAATGTCGAGAGATGTTAAGAATTTCTTGATATCTTCATCGGATAAGAATTCCATGATAGAATTCTGTAAGAAGTTCTTTGCTTCATCTCTGTTTTTACCCGCTCCTTTTCCATCACCGATGGAAACTTTTCTGATTGTGTTTGGAAGTGTCTGCATATCTTTTTCACTGCAGTTAATTGCAACTACCGGAATATCAGGATATTTTTTAGCACATAAAGCACATACCTGATTCCCTGCATTTCCACATCCAATAATACCTACCTTTAACATTTTATTTGTCCTCCTTTTATTTGTGGCATTTTCTTTGAACAGTTTAATTCATTTAACTGTTACTAATAAAATAATATATTGCTGAAGTGTGAAAATCAAAATAGAAATTCACACTTCAGCGATACCGTTATATGTTTAAAATTAAGATTATGAGCTGTATAATCTATAAATGATTACAAAATCCTTTGTTAAGGATAAGCTGTTAACCTGGAATGTTAATTTGGAGAATAACCGAACGTTTTCGTAATCTCCTTTTAACTTATTAAATCTTCCTGTGAAGAGAGCAATGGTATTAATACGCGTTTCATCGATATTGGATGTAGCATCAAACCATTCTTTGATATCTTTAGGTGTAATCTTCAACACCATTTCCACATAAGATTCGATGGTAGAATTGTTGATTGTATTGATTCTTGGGTAGTATTCATTCTGGAATACTTCATTTGTACTTTCAGTTTCATCGGTTGCAGCTTTCCAGAAGTTTTTGATAGCTGGATCCCATTCAAATCGTTTTAAGTAGTAAGCAATATTATCTACATTGTCTGGCGTCCAGATTCCTGTTTTACCAAAGTATTTTACAGAATCTGCTTCAGATAACTGATTTGGTGTAAATCTAAATGGGAGCATAACACCTGCCATTTGTTTACCATCTTCAGTTCCTAAACTTTCCTGAATAGAATATTCTTTGTAATCTACTGGTGGTTTTGTAAGTACGTTTACTGCAGAACCTGTAAGACCAACACCGAAAAGACATACATATTCACCATGCGGATGAATAATTTCTTTATGATCAATATCACCATTAATTGCAGGAATGTAATAGTTAATATCTTCGCCGGCTGCCTGATAGTCAAGCATTGTAACATCAGGAATACCGATAGTACCGTTAGAAATTTCATATAATGTAGGAACCTTTAATGGTCCTGGGATACCGAATAACTGCTCAAAAGAGTACTGACATCCACCGATTGGTACCATATTTTCTTCACTAAAAACTGTTTCACCTAAAGAGGAAATACCATTAGCATCTCTACTAAATCCATATCCTCCTAAAATCTGTGTTCTTTTATATACACCGGATCTATGAAGTTCAGGCATAGACTGAAGTTTATGCTTGTCCTGAAATCCAAATCCGTCATTTAATTTTAAATCTGACATTGTCGTTTTCCACCTTTCTAAAATATAAAGTGTCATTTAATATAAATGTTTTTGGGGGCTATTCTTCATAGATATTGATAGAATCTTTCAAACCTAATCTATCGTTTATCAATAAAACTTTTTCCCCTTTAGAAAGATAATCACTCATAGTATGAGAATCATCTTTAATCTTTCTTGTATCTTCGTATTTATTATTCATAACTAATGGAAGATTACCACCATCTAATAAATGATGATCTTCAATTTTATGAATCTTACTTTCTGTAAATAACGGATTTTCATAATCAACATACAATGTATGATAAAAATCCCATTTATCATTTACAGGAGCTTTGTCACGTTCTGTATAAGTTTCTTCATAATGTAAAGTTTCTTTTTCTTTATTGAAATTACAGAGTCCTGGGTCTTTGCATGGGAAATTTACATTTCTACAAAGTTTAGGAATTTCACTATCTGTACTCATAAGAAGAGTCACCCAAGTTTTAATTCCATCTACTCCAGTTTCATTAATTTCAGTGGTATATTCATATTTATCAAGCAAATCATTAATATGGTCAAGAGATTCATATAATGATTCAATCATATGATCTGGATTGAAATTTCTAGAACCATAAAATACATTAAACTCGCTCACTTTCCTGCAAATATTCAATGCTTTTGCAATGTGAGTAGCAATAGCCACTTCAAGATCATAATTACCTTTCGTATCAATTGCTCTAAGAAGAGTTTTATAAGTATTCACAAATTCTAAGAATCCTGTAGTATCATAGCCATAGTGACTACAAGGTAACCATTCTGTACCAACTCTGTATGTTCCATTACATGTGGATTTATTATTGGGGCAGTAAGCTCTACACTGATTAATATTTGGGCAATTATTACAATTGATATTACTAATTCCCATCACATCCATATAGGTTGATTCGGTATGAATTAACCTAATCATCTCTTGGTATCTCAACGGATCGATTTCTTTGATTCGTTCGAAAATTTTCATAACATCAGAATACATAAGATTCATAGTATCTTTCGGACCGATTACATGATGAATCTTATAATATTCGACCAACTTAAATAAGTTATCTGGTCGCATATCAAAGATATATTCTGTCGTCACATCAAGTAAATCTGTTGTATAAGATCTAAAGAATCTTACTAATTTCACCAGATAATTGAGAATAGATGAGTTACTATCATTTACGATATATAAAGTCTTAAGGTCATGAATAACAGTCTCAAGCCTTGCAATCGTATGGTCGATATACGTGTATATATGAGTTTCATCTACATTACCAGTCATTGTGTTATATAATGCCGGATTCATGATAGATAAGTATTCTAAATATGTTTTAGCAACTCTACCTGTAGAACCAAGAGCAAACATTTCCGCATTTTCATGTCCTATAAATAATGCATCATAAAAATCTTTCCATGCTCTATATTCAAATAAGTTATCAGATTCTGACATTTTTCTTCCAATGAAATAGCCGAGACCTTTAATATTTTGATACATATCATTGATAGCATCAATTTTTTCTTTTACGGTAGATTGATTTAATGTGAGTACCGAAAGATATTTCTCAAACTGCTCTCTCTCATGAGGTCTTACATATCTAGACGGGTTCTTAATAATTTCTTTATACGTTTCTGCATTCGTTAGAAGGTCGAAATTAAATGCCAATGTATCACATGGACGATACCCATCATAGTCTTCAGTAATATATCCCATCACATCCATAATAGAAGAGTACCTGGTTAGAATTTCTCCAGTGAGATGGTTCTGTTTAGAAATGAGGGCACAAAGATAAACGATAATATCAAAAATATTAATCTTCATACTTCCTGTAATTTTTGGAAGGGTGATATAGATATCACTAAGTTCATCTTTCTTATCAAATATCATTCTAAGAAGCATAATATTTTCGTATAATACTTCAGACATCTTATAGGAAATCGTAATACCAATATACTTTGTTTCCATGTAATTATAATGCCTGTGATATTCACTAACCTCAGTATCAGCAGTATACTTTGTGTGATCTCCATACACTTCGACAAATGTATCAGAATCGTCCCACCATAATGGATCATCCAATGTAACCGAATCATAACCAACTCTTCGGGTTAAATCCGTTAATGCATTCTGGAAATTAATTTCTTCAATATCTACTTTCTGGAAGTAAACATCATACATTCTTTCCAAATCATTTACAATAATCTCAGCATCTTTAATATGACCATCGACATCCAAATATGGTTCTGTTACCGTCTTATCTTTATAAATAAGATTTCCCTCAGAGTCAAAGTTTCTTTCTTTCACTAAGTAATACTTAAAGATACTAATATCATGGTATCCCAAAATAGATGCAATGTCAAAAATTACATGTGATGTTGCTTTATACTGAATCAAATGATTTAAGTTTTTTACCAAACGTCGTTGTGTCTGATATGGAAGATTCGGATAGTAAGGAACACCATACATTTCAAATAGCCATCGAACTAATGTTTCATCATAGAAATCTCGTTCAATTGCGGTTTGCATTGCTCTAGCAATTGTTTGAGTAATAGCCATTTGACAAATAGAAATTCCTATAAAATTATCATAATAATCATATACCTGTCTATAGTAATAATTGTATACAGTTGACACAAAATATTCTCTAGCAGCATTATAAGAATTTGCAAATACCCAATGAATGATTTCTCTTTTACAATCCGGGAGATGTAATAAATCAAAATTTCTAGCCTGTCTTGCAGTGACAATTGGGATTCGTTTTGTTCCTAAATGATGAAGATATTCATCTTTTGGAAATGCTTTAATCATATTATCGATAAATCCTGAAGATTCCAAAATATAAATAAAATTTTCCCCATAATAATCAGATATCTTATGAATTGGAACTTTGATAGAAATCCCATATAGATCCATAATTTCTTTTGTCACGTAATGATAATCACCAAGAAGTAAATTATCTCCAATCGTAACTAACTTATTATTCATCTTGGCTTCGGTAAGTTTGATCATCGTAGTATAGTCATAATTTATTTCATCATCACTAACTACAAGATAACTTTCTTTAAAGTATGTACTGGTATCCATAACATCAGACAAATCTGCATGAAAATACATACCAATTACATCATTACCAGGAATATTGGTTCCTTCTGTTAAAATATCAAAAATATTTTGCACATCTTTTAAATGAAGAACTTTCATTGTATGGTCTACTGGATAATCGTCAGGTGTAATTAAAAAACATCTCATGGATGTTTTTTCGTCCTGAATTTGTCCTGAAGAAATATGGATATGGTCTCCGGCATGATAAAAATTATTTCCCATAATTTGATATGCGGCATGTTCACTTATTTTATGAAGTGTGAAATCATCTAATCTAGAATCAGTATTCGATACTACTTCTAACGAATTTTGCATAATCTTAGTTACAATAGACCCGCCGATTGTTTTAATAGGTGGTAACCCGTTCAACTTACGATAATAATCATTAGGTTCCTCGTAATTTTCAATTACATAATTTCTTCTGAGTAAAAGAAGTCTTTCTTCCAATATAGGAGGGTGTTCTATTTCTCTTTTCTGATATCTTAAAATAACTTCATCATTATCAATACCCGCTTTACGATATTCTTCAGAAGTAAAGTCATAAAGACCAAAACTATCTGTTTTATTCAAAGCTGATAAGTATTGGTCACTGTATTTTCTATTTTCAAAAGTTTCATACTTATCTGCTTCAGATGCAAATTTTACAACCAATCCATTTAAGAGAAGTCGTAATTCGTCATACAATTGTGACAAAGGATTAATCTCTATATCTCTATTATTAGTCGACATTGTGATATTTTCCTTTCTTTTTAGATTAAAGGAATGTGCTTTTATAACTAAAATAAAAAACATACAACATAAAAAGGATGACACTTATATTTTCTTTTTCATTGTTTTATAATGGTAATGGATGTTTTTCTGGTATCCATGGACACTCCTTTTTAGTATAAATTTAAATTTGATTTGTTGTTTTTACAATATCAGTTTGTTACCTTAATCTCAATAAAATAGTCACTAATGATTTCGGTGAAGATTCCAAAGTGTCAACTTTATATGAAAAATAAAGGATATGGTTAATCCCATATCCTTCATTTTTACTTTAATTTAAACAGAAGCTATAATGAATAAAACATGAAAGGAAAGATAAATTATGGCAAAAAATTTACCAGCAATTGAATATGCTGAAAATTCGGATATTGATAAATCTATACAACCTTTTATAGATGCAAGGGATTCTTTATATACGATACCTTTTTACAAAGATGTGGAATACTTTTCTAATTTAGATTCGTATCAAAAATTCATTAAAGGCGTGGAAAACCAGGTCAGAAACTCTGATCGATATTCTAAATACAAAGCATATTTAATTGGTCTTGGATTAGACCATTGCCAAGTACTCAAAAATTTAAAAGCGGAAGAAGACTGTACTGTAGAAATGCATCATGGTCCTATTTATACTTTATATGATATTTGCTGTATCGTTACTGAATATTTCTTATTAAAAGATTGGAAACTTACTACGTTTAGAGTAGCCGACCAAGTATTGAAAGAACATGAGGAAAATAATATTCAGGTAGTAATGCTTTCAGCATCAGTTCATGAACAGGTTGGCGATAGAAATATTTTTATTCATCCATCTCAGGCATTTGGTAATCTCGGAGCATTCATAAAAAAATATGGAAAAGTTATAAGTCCAGATTTAAGAGATAAATATAATAGATATTTGGATAGAGCATTGATTACAGATTCCACAGCATTTGGAAACTTAGATTTAAATAAAAAATTATGGTCAACAGGAACTATTATAGAATTACCAAATTAAAAATAAAGTTTTATATTACAAAAAATTAAAGATGTGAAATTACGTCTTTTATCTTACTGAAATAAATATTCCATTTTAGTTTATTCATTCTAAAACTAGAACTCCGTAAGTACTCCAATAAGTATTTAGATTTTTTAAGTTTCACAAAAATTTGAAGTCATACAGAAGTACAATTATTTTCAGTTTAATATGTATTGATTCGGTAAGATAAAAAATAAAAAAAAAGAGGAACTGGTTATTCGCCAGTTCCTCTAAAATTTTGTTCCACATAATTATTTCTAAGCTGAGCTTCTATTTCTTTAATTCGAATTTCTTTCTCAGCTCTATAACGTTGACTACTATTAATAGTGGCTCCGATTAATGCAGCTACAATAGCAACGATTACTACTGCTTCTGTATTCGCTTCTATTCTGTAAGTTTTTCGACCAGTAAGGTCACTGATAAAATTACTCATAATTTTATCTCCTTTCTTATTTTATTTCATACAAATAATATATTAGTATTTTATAATTAGATTCACTTTGTATTAAACTTAATCAAAAGGAGAGATAATATGAATGATATGAATTTTTTACTTACGAGTTTAGTTAGTTATTGTGGCTTTATGTCAATCGCATTCTTAACAACTTTGCTCGCAATGGTATTATATATTATATTTATTAAATTTATGATACCTACTATGAAAGAACACAAAATCATTAGACTTACAAATAGAATCTATGAATTAAAAGATGAAATTGATAATGCTGATTTTTATTTATTAAGCCAGGAAGATTTAGAAGATAGAACAGCTGAAATTCAAACTAAGTTAAAAGAGATTTCTAAATTAAAACCTCCAGTAAAAAAAGTTATTACAAAAGAAACTATCGAAATTACAGAAAGAATTAAAGAAATTGTAGATTTGATGGTTAGTGTAGAAACTTATTCTGTTATGAAACGTTATATCTCAACAGGTAAAAAATATAACGTTCTTGAAATTGATAAAGATATCACTACTATTTCAGAAAAAGTTTATTCTGGATTGAATACAGTGGTGTATGAAACTGAATTAGTATTTACTAATGAATATCTTATGAATTATATTGTCGGACAGACATTTAATTTGATGCTCAAAATTACATCAGAACTCAATGTAGAAATCTCAAATGGATAAAAAAATAATCTCTGTTATGGTATTTACCATAACAGAGATTTCTTAAAATCCAATTTTAGTAAGTGGGATAAGTATATTAATAAAATTATAAGCGATGTTAAGTTCATCTATTTTATCATCCCAATATTCATCATAAGTATCAGTAGAATTCATTACTGTATATAACGAGTTTGTATTAAACTCTCTATAGAATTCTAAAGGTAATTTTCTCAACTTATAATCAGAGCACATTCGATTCATATAAGATAAAACTTCTGGTGGACTACCAGTTTCCATTTTCTTAAAAAACATCTTTACAATTTTTAAAATCCCATCTTCATGTAATTTCAAATATTCATCATCAATTCCTTTTACATCACATTTCTCATGACCATAATAAAACTCCAATCCTTTTAATTGTATAAAAGAAGAGTAAATATTTTTTACTTGAAATTCTACTGGACCAAAATTGGTTTTCTCACATAATTTAGTTGTAAATATAGCGTCTTTTTTCACAGCGATAATATCAGAAATATCAATATCGTTTGATTCGTAAAATTCTTTTCTAATATTACTAAACGCATTCTTTAGTTTTTCTCTAAAGTCGGCATCTTTTTGCATCTTACCGATTTTAACAACTCGCCTAGTTTTGTCTAAGTTAGCTAGTTTTTCGATAGTTTCTTTTGGTAAGAGGTTATAATACCTACACAAATTGATGTCTGCAGAATGAATGTCATACTCATAAATAGTTCTATTAAATAAGTATATAATTGAGTTATTTGTAAAATTTGATTTCGTTTCAAATTTATTCGGTAACATAACCCCATCCCTTTCTCTAACCGTTAACGAAGAAATCCATTAAGAATTCCTTCATGGTAGCTTTATCCATTCCTTTGGTATAAAGATTCATCTTCTTTAACTGATGAATCATGTCTTCCTTATTCATAGACTCTAAAATTTTAAGTCTACCTTTCGGAGTTTTCATAAGTTCCTTTTTACGTTTTCGTTCTTCATGCTCGATGATTTCATTACATCTATCGATGATAGCTCTTTCATCTAAGTCTTTCAACTCTTTTGGAACTTTTTTGTGTTTTTTGAATTTCTTATAATCAATTACCGGATATCCAAATGTCTCCATAATATAATCAGCCAACACCTGCATATATCCAATCTGCCATTCTTTATAAGTACAAAGAAGAACGGTAGTGTATTTTTCTTCTATGATACCTTTGATAATAATTGCAAGGAATAACTTATTTTTCTTAAGTTCTTTCTTATACATCTCTTCAAAGTATCCTTCGTTGAATGTGCATCTGTGATCAGCTAACAGCATATCACTTGGAAATAACTTTGGTAAAAAGATTACATTTGGTTCTTCTGAAGTTTTTCTAATTCTTTTAGATACGGTAAGAAACTGTGTCTTTTCGATTAACTTTGGATCTTCATGTGTAAAGATTTTCATAAAAGTTTTTGTATTCATTTTATAAAGCATAAATATTTCACCTCCATAATAATGATATATACTTAAAAAAGAAAGGTGGTAAATTTTACCACCTTTTCTCGCATTATACAGTTATAATCATGGAACCACCATCATATGGTTTACTTCCAAATTTCTTCACATCCGAATTTACATCTTCTTTCTTCACAGGAATTTCTACCATCATTGATTCTGGTGACAATTCTGGTTGTTGAGTATAATCTACATGGAGAACTGTACTAAGGTCATTCATAATAGAACCAACGGAATCTTTCTGTACTTCGTTTGGAATAAACTCATCCAGATTAATTTCAGATTCATCATCTACATCATCAACATTGGTTTCATCTACTACTTCAGCATATGCAAATTCCTCAATAATAGTTGTCGATTTTGGGGAATCTTCTTGAGATTCTTCCAATATAATTTCATCTGGTACATCCACTGGAATATGAGGACCTCCCATAGAGGTTTCCTCATCAAGTCCAAAGTTTGTTGGAATCTGAAGAATCCCGCCATCGTTATCTTTCTCAAAATAGATAGATAGGATATTCTTAAAGATTTCAAAGATTCCCATTGGATTCTGTGGACAATTTATAAATGCTTCGATACGATTCATTACGATATTCTTTAAGAAATGCTCGTAATGACTTCCACCATTATCAGTTCGAACTACTGTAGATTCTTCTTTTAAGATTAAGTCAATGACATAATCAATATCTGTATCAGAAGACTCAAAGTTTTCAATTAACACATCAATACCGGCATATAAAGAGAATGGATTTTCGTATCTATCGGTAACTTTCTTATATACGGAATAAACGAAATCTAGTACGATTTCATTATCTCCATTATCTTCCCATCCTTCTACCAAAATATTAAGAAGCTCTTTACTTTTCTTATCAATATAATACATAAGGATATGTGTAGCAGGTTTACCATTTGAATTTAAAATCTCTTCATCCGTTTTTGTTACAAAGAAGATTCTTTCTGTATCACAAGATTCTACTTGATCTATGAATCTTTGGAATTTAGGATTTCCTTCTCTTACAATAAGAACCGGTCCTGCAATTACTGCAATTGCAAAATCTAAGAATCCACACATCTCTGCATACAATGATGAATTCGCATAATCCATAGTTGCTGCTCTCATATTAAAGAATGAAATTGAGTGAGATTTATATCTCTTCCAAGCATCGTTAATAACGATATCAGATGTTTCCATATCTTCAGTTAATACTTTAAACTGATTATCTAACGTCGCTTCTTCTTCATTTTCCTCAAGTTCGTATTCGAAGTCTCTATCAATTTCTCCATCAGACACGCTAGGACTTTGTACTTCATCTCTGTGTATACTCTCCCCATCGGATGAAACATCTTCTGAAACCTCATTATTCTTAATAACTACAGTACATTCGTGAAGGTCTTGAACATAATCTTCTAAAGTTTTATCTTCATAATCAAATTCGTCTTCTTCTTCCGCATCTTCTACTGTAGTCACACCCATTTGAGTTTTTATTAAGCTATTTACCAAACTTTTTGCTGATACAGAAGATTGATTATATCCACTAAAGATATCTTCTTCTCTTTCTTCTTTTACAACAAGTTTCTTTTTTGGAACTGGCTTCTTATCACCAGTTCCAAAGAGTCCTACATTTTCACCACGCATCAAACGTTCTCCAAGTTCCAATAATCTAAATTGGTCCTCGGAACTGATATTTGTGTAATCTTCATTCAGAAGTTTGGATTTTGTCTTTTTCTTTTTTCCCATAGTCTTTCTTTCCTTTCTGTGAGTTTTCTGCTTTTATTGATTCTGAAAGTTTTCTGAGTAACTCCTCTTCACTAAGGAATTGGTCATCTTCGCTCATATTCTTATAAGATAATAATATATCTTTTGGTTTCTCAGTAATTTTATTTTCTTTCTTTTTCTTAACCTTAATATCCGTAAACTTAGGGTCAGCAGGTCTATGACTCCATTCAGATTGTACAAGATAACCTCTTGTTCTAATATCTCCGATTTCTGCTTTTTCCACTTCTCTTGGAATTCTTTTTCGGATATCCCAGAATGTGTGTTTCTTTCCACAGATAGAGCAAATTAACTGATTATAATCATTATCATAATAAAGCATACCTTTATCAGCACAAGTACACTGAAATGCCCTATATGATAATTTATAAATATAAGCAAAGTCTAAAATTCCAATGCTTCTATCACTCTGTCTATAACCCCAGTTTGTATAATTCTTTTTATAGATACCAACGTCACCAACTAAAAATACTTTCGTTAATTCTTTCAGAATCTTTTTCATCTCGATCTGATTTTTCGTTGAATAAAAATCTTCTTCTGAGAATACTTCGAAATATTCACATACCCCAAGCAACCCATTTGCCATACATTCATAAAATCTAATCACGTATGGTTGAGCATCTTTGGAATAGATGAATTCTCTCTTATTATCAGTCTTTCCATCTTCATCTAGAGCAATCTTAAACACATAATCCTCAATGAGAACTGTATATCGATTAGTTCCGCTCCCAAGACCTTTAAATGGAATATTAAATGCTGTAAGAATCTGATTAATAACAACACCTTTTGTATTATTATCTACGGAATGATTCATACAGAGTTTATCAAGTTCAAATAGAACCTCTTTTGTAAAGTGCTTATACACCATACTATGAAGGAGAATATCATCTCCTGGACTTAAAGTATCAATCTTACCCATTAATCATTCCATCCTTCCATCATCTTCGCATAATCATCAAAGTTATCATATCCACCTGGAGTAAATTTCTTATTCAGGTCTTTCGATTTTTTCTTTGCTTTTTTACCTTTTTTCTTTTTCTTAGTATTTACCTTACCTTTAGATTCTCGTTCTTCATATCTTTCTTTTGCATCTCGAAGTCTCTTCTTTAATTTCTCAAGTTTCTTCTTATCCTGCTTTCTACGAAGACGCATCTTCTTTTCATCTTTCGCATAATTATAGAACTTTCTAATATCATATCCATTGGATTCAAGCATATTCTTAAGTTCAATTTCCTCTGCTTCTTCTAAAGTATAAGTACGGTTATTAATTTCAACAAAAGTATTCTTTCGTTGGAATTCATCCAGGATAGCAAGATATTTATGGTAATCATTTTTCTTAAAGATATTACCTTTGAATTCTGGAACTTTAAGTCTTCCTGTCTTTTCATCCATTTCTTCAATTTCAAGAAATGCGTCTTGAGTAAGTTGCCATGCAAATGTCTTGGACAGATTTCCAGACTTAAATGCATTAATATCTTTCTTAGATTCTTTTAGACCAAATAATACTTCTCTATGGTCTTTAATCAATCTCTTTTGTTCTTTCTTAGTCATTGGTGTAACAACGTTATTACCAACTGTATCTGTCTCATCTAAGTCCATTTCTTCCAGTAATTTATTGGATTCTTTAGACTCTGTTGAGTTAATATAATCGATAACACTCATTCCTAAGAAATCTTCATAATCATCAATATCCTCTTCTTCTACTAAATCATAATAAGCGGTATTTGATTTCTTATCTAAGTCTTTTGGGTTTTTCGTTAAGTCACAGATATATTCTGAGATAATATCCCAGTTTAAATCTTTCTTTCCTCTACCGATGTATTTTGGTTTCTTTAACCCAACGACGGTAATCTTTCCTTTTAATACTTTTTCGATGAATTCTTCTTTTGAATAGATTCCGTTTGTCTCTGCTACTTTTTCAAGTGCTTCCATTCTAACTCTCATCGCTTCAATATAAGATGAAACGATTCTATGTTTTGTTTTCACCATTCGAAGTTTCTTAAATACTTCATAGTATTGGAAAGTTTGTTTTCTGTCTTCTTCAGACATATGATAGATGTCTCTAAAGTCATTAAGACATACGTCATCATAACTTGCCATCATCTCATCAATTTTAAATTGTGGTAATTTGAGAGGTTCGATTTTCATCGGTTCTAATATCGAATGGTCAACGTCAGTGGTCGGTCTTAACTGTCTCGTTTCATCCGATAAATCAATCTCTTCATCTGAACCTGCATCCAATACAAATTCTGCACTCATTTGTCGTTTATCTCCTTTCAATTTATTTACCTTCAAGTAAATAATATACTTATATAATTTATAAGTTAAAATTAAATAAATTGAGATATCTTACTAATAATCGTAGTAAGATATCTCAATATTTTTTAAGCTACTAAGACGGTCCCTTCTTCTGTTTCCATCTTGTTAAGATTTTCATTTCCTTCAATTTCTAAATATTCAAATTCTGTAAGAATTGCATTGAAAGATTCTTGTGTTAATTCTTTTGTCTTATCTATTTTAAACTTATAACGTTCATAAATAGCGTCGTCAATATATTCTCCATACTCTTTGATAAATTCTCGGAAATTTCCATAGACAAGATTTACTGGGATGTATAATTTGTCTGTTCCTTTCTTATATGTAGTATGGATAACCTCATGAATTGTTTTTGCAAGAGGAATTAACCCCACTAAATTTCTATAGTGAAGTTCCATAGCTTCATCTGCTATGTACATATCATTGATAGGTCTACCTGTTTCTTCATATTTATGAAGAACCGTGTCAACGATATCATATAGAGTAAATGGTTCATGATGAATTTCAATCTTTGCTTTTTTCCCATTACCATTTTTAATATTCACAAAAAACGAACACTGATTGAAATCTAAATTCTCTTTCATATAAAAGATCAAATCTTTATATTCCATTGAACTTCGAATCAATCGTTCTATTTTCTTTACATATTTATCTCTATTTTTAAAACTATCTAATTTTACACGGTACTCAAATTCTGGTATTTTACCCATCTTCGTAACTTTTTTATTTTTAGCCATTTTCATTCACCTACCAAAAAATAATCTTTGATTAAAGGATTGTGCTCAAAATAAAAAGAAACCAACCAAATCAAAGAATACAGAATTGTCTATTTGTCTCATGCGAAAAAACTTTTACCATGGATAAATAATTTCTTTCAAATTAAGAACGGTGTAAATATATCAAAAATAAAAGCACTATAAATTACACTGGAATATTTATTTTGATTGGCTTCTTTTTATAAACGAAAATATTTTCGTTTAAAATAGCTATACAGATAATCATAGTTATAAATTGAAAAGATCTATTTTCAAGAAATTAGGATATTATATTTTACCTAAATGATTAAATTATTAAGACAAACGTTTACACTAAATCAAATTATGTTTTGATTGGAATTTTTATTTATCTGTATAGCTTTATCAAAAATCCTAAAGGGTAAACTTTCATTAAAGTCACCGAAGTTTACCCTTTAGGTAGATTCTGGCATTAGTTTACTAAGTTAACCTTAATAACAGTTGTCATATTACATACATTCAATTTTTCATTAAACTCTGTTACAAAAGCTTCGATTTTATCTCTGCGTTCTTTAATGTTTGCTGCATGTTTGTAAGGATCAATGAGGATTGTTGTATTTCTCTCAATATATTCCTTACGGAATTTTTCACGAATTTCATTCGCTGTTGTTTCAGACATATCTTTGGTTACACTTTCAGGAAGTGATGCCATAGTGTCTTTTACATACATTTCCACTTTTTCATCATTAAGCAAATCAGTGTTTGCCACACTGATTTTACTTTCTGCCCTGGCAACTTCGTTCATAATAGCATTAATCATAGCGATTTCTTCGTTTAAGTGGGTATAACGAACAATAGCTTCTGCCACAGTCATAGTAATTCCTCCAATAGTAATTGGTGTTACTGCATTTGACTGACTGATAGCTGCATTTAAGTTGTAGTAATTTGTTAAGATAGCAATATTTTTATCATAGTTTGCTTTCAAAACATTTTCAAATTCTTCAATGGTTTTACCATTAATACTTTTTGTTGATGCGTTTCTAACACCAACATACATAGGATCACGACCTGTTGCTGTTTTCTTTAATTCTTCCAGGCGTTTTGCATATAACTTTCTTTTGCTTAATGCTGAGTAAACAGTCATTTCTGTTTCTGTTCCAGAAGGCATTCCTTCAACTTCATACATTTTTGATACTTCACTGTTTACTACTACTCTTTCTTCTGTCATTTTTAGTTACCTCCTAAGTAATTAACATTTAAAATTTATTTAATATGATGGTTTTATACATCATATTATTTTATTACTATAAAATAATATATCTTTAAAATAATATATCTTTATGTCTTAAAAAGACGACCGAATAATTTTAAAAATACTTCCATTTGGTCAACCCACGCATCTGGTGGGTTCATATCCGAATTCTCATCTCTAAGATACAAAACATCCAAATACGTCATTCCCGCATTCTGAGTCGCTTGTAAGAATTCATAGCTATTTGGTTCGTAAATAAAATCAGAATCTATCATCGGAAATAATTTCAATCGATACATAAAATCCAATCCAAATTCACAAAGTAACCTTCGGATATTTTTAGATAATATCATAGGATTGAATAGGTCAATAGTTTCCATCGGTTGTTCATAAAAAGAATCTATTTGTTCATTAGTAATCGATTTTTCTAGATATGTAACACATATCGTATATTCATCTACACAATTTCCAAATGTCTCATATTCCGATTCTGGATATGGATTTTGTTTCTTTGACCGATAAGTTACATTTTCTAAAATGGTTTCTCTATATTGATTTCCCATCTGTGCATATTCCTCTTGCGAGCATTCTATCGTTTTTATACGAAACAAATTCATATTCCGTTCTTTCTTAAATTTTTTAAGAAGTTTCTTTTTATTGGTCATTGCATATAACTCATTGCAACCTACATTGCCTGTATTAAAAATTTTGTCTGCTGTAGAGTATATCATATAAACGGTCATTAAATCTCACCCCTAACATTTCATAATATTTCCAAACTCTCTGATAAAAATTTCGAAAGTTTTAAATTTGGCTTCTGCTGATATCTCCGATAAAATATCATAAAATTCATCGGAAACGTATTCAAAATCTGCATCATTAGAACCTTTCCCAAAAGATAATAAATCAATAAAATTATCAAATAATAATTCATTGAGAATATTCCTGAAAATTTTTGTAAGAATATTATATTCTGTCATCTCAAGTAATATTGTATTATCAAATACTTCTTCTAGATGCATCATCAGAATAAGTTCATCATTAACTCGATTATATTCAAAATCAGTTAAAACTAAATTTACAAGTTTTTCACCTTCAGTCGATCTGTCACTGTCGAACAGAGTTCTTTCATGTAAAACCATTTCACTTAAAGTGCTAAGCATCGATGAAGCCTTAGACTTAGAAACATCCGTTTTGTAATATTTGAATAAATCCATATTTCTAGTCATCATGAAAAATTCTTTTATTCGTTTTGAAGTTGTCATAGCATATAAAATTTGATGGGTTCCACCAAAATCTTTTAATACTGGATGAATCCCATCATAATTATCTTTTAAACAAAAACTCTTCTCTTCTAAAAATGGAAGAGTTAAATCTTCGACTTTTGTCAAGTCTAAAAAGAATGAGTGAATAATCATTTTTGTTGTTCCTTTCTCTTATTGAATGAATAATTTTCCATATAATTCAATAAATGTATTAAATTGATTTACTTGGGGTATATTTCCATATTGACCATTATCATTTATATACATATTTTTTCTTGTTTTATATCCAAGATTATATATGAAAGCATCATATCTACTTTCCAAATCTTCTAAATATGGTCCTTTTTTATAAGATTCATCATCTGAATCAAATGGAAGTAACTCTACAGAACGGCTGTAATAGTAATAACTGTATCCCATAGAATCTAATAATCCACTAAAGTCTTTTGTAAATATAATAGGATCCATTAAATCCATAGCACCAATTCCACTTTCATAATGAATATACTCTTCAATTGAAATTTCGTATTCATATTTTGTAGTTACAATTTTTGCAGAAGAGTCTGCATTCTCGAAAAATACAAACTCGTCCAGTTTAAATTCGCTTGGTAAAAGATTATCTTCTTCAAACTTTGTTTTAGATTCTTTCTTTTTATAAACGAATAATTCTGGATCACGTTCTTTTTTAAATTTCTTATATAAGGTTTTATTATTTGTCCAGGCATATAACCCAAACCAATAATCTCCTTCTTTATTATACTTATAATCAGAACCCCCATGAATATTTGATTGGAGTCCTTTGATTTTCTTTTTCAAGTCATCTGGTATCTTTAAAAAGATTAAATAATATTTCATAATATTCACCTATAACTTTCCATTTAGTAAGTCTTTAAAAAGGTCTGCATAAATAGAAACTTCATCTGTAAATAATCTAATAGATGTATTTGCTTCTTTGATTTTAATATAATTTCCAGCTACTTGTATATTATCTTTTCCAAGTTTATAGTTATTGATAAATGAAAAGATTCTTAGTTGTTGGCAAAGTTTAGTGAACTCTGGTTGTAGTATTGCTACTGGAAATGAATTGGTTCCATATTTATAAACTAAATTATGAAGCGTACTTAATACCGTAAGATCAATGTGTTTTTCTTCTTGTTTAGTTACTGGTATTTTCGTTTTTATCATTTTACCATTTTCATCTGATGTAATAAATGTGCGTAATGATAAAATTTGATTTTGTTCATCTCTCGCTAAAATATTTACTTCTTTTCTAGATAATATTTGCTTTTTTCGAATTAGATTATCATTATGATAATACGAAAACATATCTGCAATTTTTTTATCGTCAGTATATGCATAGATACAGGTATCATCATTTATGATACAAGTAATATCATCTAATAATTCCGGGTTAATATAAAATATATAATATTTATATTCGTTATTCATTTAATTCATCCTCCCTTAGGTATTTAACCAACTCTCCTTTATTATAAGCTTTTAAGACCTTTTTAACTCGTTTTTTATGTTTTTTGTATTTTTTATCTTGGTTTCTAAAATATTTCGATAAATGCAATGAAAATTCGATTGCTTCTCCAAGTTCTATAAAATTATCACCTTTCATTAAATTTATCCCTCCGTAATTTATTTCTATAAAAATAATATATCACCACAAGAATTAAGTCTGAAAACATTTTTGTAATTGGAATAAAGTAATAAAAGGGGTTATGAAAATGAATACAAATGTCCTTAGACAACTCCTTCAGGAACTTAGAAAAAGTAATTATTATAAAGAATCTGGTAGTGAAAATATCAGAATTACTTCCATTCATTCAAAAGATACAGAAAAACGTATTGAAGATTATTTTATTAAAAATATTACATCAGAAGAAGATAAGATTATGAAAAATCTTAAAAAACTTCAATCTGAATGTGAGGAAGATAATAAAGTTGCAAAAAAGTTAATTACGATTTCAAGACCTGATTTAATTTTGGATTTAATCGAAACACATCTTTCCACAAAAGAAAAGGTGTTGAAATTTTTGACTCATAAATATAATGATGGACAAGATTTAATAGATGCTTTTGAATCTGTGGAGAAATCTTTAGAGAAAGTAAATTCTTTAACTGATGAGGTATTTTCTTTTAAAGATAATTTTAATTTACATTTTGTAATTTCTAAGTATATGGATTTAACAAAAAAGATATGTAAAATTTCTGAAGTTATAGATTTTATCGATGATTGCTTATTAAGTATTGAAGATTATGAAGATTTTATTCAGGATTTTTCTAATTATCGTCATGATTATAAAGATGATGGTTCTAAAGAATTTTCTGAAAAAAGAAAAGATTGTGGTCTTTTAAAACATCAGATGAAATATTATCGACAACTTCTTACAATGTATGCAGATAATAGTATTCGCATTTATGGTAAAACTTGTAATATGATTGAGGGGTTGAAATAAAGGTATGACTAGGATAGAATCTATCCTAGTCATTATTTTCATTGGTTATACTTTAAACACAAACGTATCTGTTTATAATATGGAAAGGTATATTTATAATATTCTTACCGTAATGTATGAATTAGTAATTTTTTACTAACTTAATAATTTGCTAAAAACTAAAACTTAATTTAAAATAGAAAGGAGAAATAAAAATCATGGCTTGTATTAGAGGTTGTGAAACGGAAGCTGAAAGAGAAAAAGCTCAAATAGAAGATATTGAAAAGTGTAATGGGTGTCCACATCAGAAAATAGATGGTGGAATCTTAATTTGTACTTTATCAGGAAGGGGATAAATTATGAGAATTGCAAATGTTCATCAGTCTGGTTTAGAACGATTGGTTGAAACTTATCGAAGAACTAGATCTATGGAAGATAAAATGACTTTTCGATCTAAGTCAAATTCTTTCTTTGAAAATATGAGTATTTCTTTGAAACTTTGTAATGTAAAGCCAATTGAATTAATTTATTTAAGAAAGTTTTGTGGTAAATTAATTTTTCTTGGTGGAGAAAATGCATTTGAAAAAGAACCTGTAGTTATGGGGAAAGAATGTCTTGTAGTACCAAAGATTCGCACGGAAGAATTTTCAAAACGAGATGAATTCTTAAATGATACAATTGCAACAGTAGAAGGTAATCGAAAATATCTTCTTACCAAATATCCAGAATTATTAGAAGATGGTAAAATGAATAAATCTATGCCAATTGGATCAATTAGATTTGATATTATGGCTATTTTTGAAGGTATTAACATCTTAGCTATCTTAGATGCTTTTCCGGAATATACTTTGGTAGATCCAAAAACAAAAGATTATTATGATTTAGAATCAAAAGCTTTTGTTAATTTTATAGCATCTTCTTTTGTAGAGAAATTTTATTCATATATCAAATCTGATTTAGTTCAGAAAGATATTGTAACTGATGTTCGTTTTGATGAGGAATTTTTATCTCATGTAGACATTAATAATCCTATTACTTTGACACATATCAAAACTCCATATAATGAAATTAATTGGTTTAAATGTGAATCTTTTAATGATTTATCTTATATGGTAAGTGATTTGAAAGTAAAAATTAAAAAAGATGCTATGGATTCTTTTTATCATAAAGAAGATTTAACTTGTTATTATGCATTATCTACTAGTATGAATACTTTCTTAAAATTTTTATTAATACCTAATTTGGTATTTTATCATACGGATTTAAAAGTATTGGTGGGAACAAATTCTACAATCAAATATCCAGAAAGTATTCCAGATGATGGAACTGAAATAGATAGTAATTTATTTCTTATTAAAGGTATCTTTTCTGATAATGTAAAAGCATTAGATAAATTTAGATTAGATGCATTGAGTGAAATTAAGAAGTATAATGAATCTAAAAATAAAGAAACTTCAACTTCTTTATTCTGCCCTTATGTAGAAACAGAATTATATAATTTTATTCCTAGATCTTCTAATATTAAATTTATGATTAGAGGAACGATAGAAGAAATTAATTCAGCTTTAGAAAAATTGAAAGATATTTTTGATAAGGATGAAATGGAGATAGTTGAATATATTGATAAACAAGGTATTATTTTAAATCATATTTTTCAGTAGAAAGAATTTTAATGAAAAATTTATAGAGTTACTAGGAAGTTGAAAATAGTAAACTTCCTAGTAAATTACTAGTATTTTTTAATTTTATTTTTTAATAATATATAGAACAAATATTTATGATAACTTAGCTATTTTTTATGTCTAAAAAAAAAGATATAAAAGAGAGCTCGTCCTTCGTCCTCGCTCTCTTTTATATCCTTCTTCTTTTTTTATTTTATTTATTCTTATTTATTTATTTTATTTTCTGTTTGGGCTTCGCCCTTACTTT
>CALAEX010000130.1 GCA_937891165.1 uncultured Lachnospiraceae bacterium
AAAGAAAATTGTTGGAACAACCAATCGAAAAAATAGCAACAAGAAATATGTTTTATGATGAAACTGGGAAGCACGTTCGCACGAAAAAAGAGATACTAGATGAAACAGGAAAACTTCGAGAAGGATGCAAAATTATTCCAAAAGGAGAAGTGTATGAACGTAATATTTTTACAATTAAAGATAGCCGATTTAAGAGTGAAAATTTTTTAAATGAAGTAAAACATTCTTATACCAACTTGATTAACATTTATGTAAAAGATAAAAAGGAACAGCAAAAGGTATTTGAGAAAAATGGTGTATATTTACCAACAAAAAAAATTGGGAAAAATAATCCAAAAGCAGAACAAATAGAAGAAGATAATAAGATGCGTGTTCAATGGAATCAAGCAGTAGATAGAGCTTTGATAAGTGGTATTTCTGAAGAACTGATTATGGAAGTAAAGCAAAAAGAAATAGGAGAGAAAGTAAAAACTTCTATACAACAATTTGGCGAAAATCCAGAATTATTTAGAAATTTGATTGTGATAGCAACAAATGTATTGGAACTTTTGATTGATAAGAAAGTAAAAGAAAATATAGATAAAACAGAAGATGTTGTAGTAGAAAATGTTATAGAAGAAGAAAAACAAGAGATTAAAGAAGATACTACACATAAGTCATTTGCAAAAGAAGAAGTATTAGAAAAGCCTATGAAATCAGAACTTGCTTCTAAATATCCAAGACTAACACAGATTTTTAGAAAATTAGAAAAGCATAATGAAATTATTTACAATAGAGAACAAGAACTTGATAATTTAGAAAAAAGGTTAGTTGATATAAAAGGAATTTTCAAAGGAAACCAACGAAAAGAATTACAAGAACAAATAGAACAGTTAAAGTTTCAAGTGAATAATTTGAAACAATATTTAACAAGCATGGTACAAGATTATGGATATAAGAATGTGAAAGAATTTATGATGGAATATAAACTTGCGAAGGAAGAATATGATACATATAAATTAGAAGTAGCAAAATGGGAACAAAAAACAGGAAATAAAATAAAGGAGAATACTTTTAAGGAAAGATTACAGCAGAAACAACGAGAAGCAAAAAAACAACAAAATGAGGTAAGTAAATATTATTTAAAAGGAAACAGATATGAAAGATAAAGATAGTAAATGGACGTATGAAAAGAACAATTTATTTGGATACATAATTTTTGTCGATATTACTAAATGGAAAATATTAAAAATAAATAATGAAAATAGAAATGAAGTATAGAAATAAAAGAATTTTTATTATATAATAATTTTAATGTGTAACATTACTTTTTTATTTAGATTTGTTGCAGAACTTATTTATAAAATATTATACTTTTTAATAGAATACCATATTACTTTTGAGAGGGAGAATATAATGGCTATAGGTTGGGAAAGAGGATTCATACTTGAAAGAGATGATACTATTCGTAAAAGAGTGAATTGTAAAGATTGTATGTATTATTCTGATGAGGATAAATCTTGTTATAAAATAAGTAATTATATTCCTGATTTAGGATATGATTATTGGAAACAATGTAAATATTTTATAGTGGATGTTGATATAGAGGAAGGAAAAAGATATAAAGCCTTTTTAGTAAAAGGAGTTTCTGCTCTTAATAGACAAAAGATTGATAATCCTGAAAAGCTTATAAATGTGATAAAGGGAAATGGGTATTATTTTTATCAATTAAAAGAGAAATATTTGATTGCATTTTATGATTTATATAAAAAGAACAAAAATATAAATATTATGAGATGTTATGAATGGTTACCCGTTGAACTTTATGATGGTTATATAATATGGCTTAAAACAGCAAATTTTGATTCTATTTTTAAAGCAATGTGTCTTTTTATGTATAATTTAGAAATGCCCCAGTTAAAAACAGGAATGAGAATTATACTTAAAAAAGTAATAGGAAATGTTGGAGAGTATGTTGTTACAAAAGATGTAAGGTTAACTAGAGAAATGTTTGAAAATATGTTTTTAAAAACTTTTTGTGAATATTTAAAAGAACGAAAAGCATTTGAAAAATTTGAAACCTAGATAATTTAATTTTTAGAAGTTATATTGAAAACAATCTGTTGAAAAAATTATTTTTTTATTATGTGATTAGTATATGATATAGAGGATAAATAATAAATGATAGATTTTGTAGATAGTATCTACAAAATTAAAATAGTAAAAGTTTAAGTATTATAAATGAACCAATGTAAGATAAAAAATCAAAAGATATTGACAAAGTAAATTAAGTTGGTAAAATCTCTATAAGGAGAGTCCTGCCTATGAATAAGTGGACGTGCAAAAAGCGATAGCACCGCTGAGGTGGTGCTATATTTAATCAAAAGTACTTTAATCTCAATGTGTAAAGTAAAAAGGAATGAAATATAATGAAAAAAGAAATTAATACTTTATTTGATTATATGATGGATGAAACAAGAGTTACTAAAGAAGAAAGGGAACAAATCAATGTTCAAGTTGCTTTTATTGGTAAAATGGTGAAAGCAAGAGAAGAAAAAAAGAATTTGAGAAAGAAAAATCGCACCACTGGTGCGAGAAATTAACAAATAGAATACAATTTTTTAATGTTATTCGAATCATTTAAAAAAGTAATAATATTTTTTCTATATATAACTATAGGAAACTCTCTCGTAGTTTCCTTATGAAAAAAACTATAGGAATACCCCACTCGTGAGTATTTTTCTTGTGTTTTTATCTTAGCATAGAATTCCAAACTTGTCTATTGAAAAAATTTTATAAAGAGATATTTAGAAAATAAGAAAATTAAATAATATAGAAAATAGAAGGCTTCTGAGATATTTTTTGGAAGCTTTATTTTTTGTATTTTTTGTATTTTTTAAGATATAAAAAAATATTGCTATGATTTTAAGGTGACTTTTGGTAAAATAAGGTATGAAATTATGTTTTCAAAAGATAATAGGGAAGGTGGTTTGCATATGAGTAAGAGAGAGTTATCAGAAGAAGATATAAAAGCGAGATATATTACACCAGCAGTGGAACGTGCAGGATGGGATAAGAAGCAGATACGTTATGAATATGCTTTTACAGCAGGTCGTATTATTCTTCGTGGTCAAGTAACAGCGAGAGGAAAACGTAAACGTGCAGATTATGTATTGTTTTATAAGACGAATTTTCCATTGGCAGTGATAGAAGCAAAAGATAATAAGCATTCGGTTGGGGCAGGATTACAACAAGCGATTGAGTATGCAAATGCACTTGATATTAAATATGTGTATGCTTCCAATGGGGATGGCTTTATGGAACAAAACTTATTGACTGGTGAAGTGAAAGAATTAAGTCTTTTTGAATTTCCATCTCCAGAGGAATTGTATCAAAGATATTTAAAAGATAAGAATATTACAGAAACAGGAGAAAAGGCTTTGCTTGAGCCTTATTATTATGTGCTAGGGTATAAGACGCCTCGTTATTATCAGAGAATTGCAATTAATCGTACGGTTGATGCAGTAGCAAATGGACAAGATAAGATTCTTTTGGTATGTGCTACGGGTACTGGAAAGACATTTATGGCTTTTCAGATTATTTATAGATTATGGAAGTCAGGAATTAAAAAGAAGATATTATTTCTTGCTGATAGAAATGTATTGGTAGACCAAACGATTTCTGGTGATTTTAAGCCATTTGGTGGCAAGATGACAAAAGTTGAAAATAAGATATTGGATAGTTCTTATGAGATTTATCTTGCTCTTTATCATCAGTTAGCAGGGGAAAATGGAGAAGAACCATTCAAGCAGTTCAAACCTGAGTTTTTTGATTTGATAGTGATTGATGAGTGTCATCGTGGTTCTGCAAAAGAGGAGTCGGCTTGGCGAAAAATTTTGGAATATTTCTCTGGTGCTACTCAAATAGGTTGTACTGCTACGCCAGTGGAAACGAAAGAAGCATCTAATCAGACCTATTTTGGCAAGCCTATTTATGAATATTCTTTGAAACAAGGTATTAATGATGGTTTCCTTGCACCTTATAAAGTAATTCGTGTTGGATTAGATAAGGACTTGGTGGGATATCGTCCAGAAGCTGGGAAAAAAGATGTGTATGGCTATGAAATGGAAGATAGAGAATATAATGTCAAAGATTTTGATAGAACGTTAGTAATTGATGACCGTACCAAAGTAGTTGCTAAAAGAGTAACTGAATTTTTGAAAAAGACCGATAGATTTAGTAAAACAATTGTATTTTGTGTCGATATCGAACACGCTGAACGGATGAGACAAGCACTCATCAATGAGAATAAAGATTTATATAAAGAAAACGATAAATACATTATGCGTATTACTGGGGATAATGCAGAGGGAAAAGCTCAGTTGGATAATTTTATTGATGAAGAAAGTACATATCCTGTAATAGCAGTTACTAGCAAATTGATGACAACTGGTGTAGATGCAAAAATGTGTAAACTTATTGTATTAGATAATAATATCAATTCTATGACAGAGTTTAAGCAGATTATTGGTAGGGGTACAAGATTACTTGAGGAGAATGGCAAGACTTATTTCACGATTATGGATTTTCGTAATGCCAGTCGATTATTTGCTGATAAAGATTTTGATGGTAATCCAGAAGTGGTTATTGAAGTGCCAAGTGGTGGAGAAATTCCAACGGGGAATGAAGAACCACCAAATGGTAATGATATCGACCCAAAATCAGGTCAAGGTGGCTCTGGTGATAATCCAGCTGGTGGTCAAGGAAAAGGTGGTTCTAATGATGATGATAATGAGAAACCACGTAAATATTATGTGAAAGATGTTCCAGTTACTATAATTTCGGAACGAGTGCAGTATCTTGATAAAAGTGGGAAACTCATTACAGAAAGTTTGATGGATTATACTCGTAAAAATATTCTTGGTCAGTATGCTAGATTAGATACTTTTCTTACAAAGTGGAATGAAGCTAAGAAGAAACAAGCGATTGTAGAGAAATTGAAAGAAGAAGGTGTTCTTTTAGATGCAGTACGAGAAGAAACAGGTAAAACGGATATTGATGATTTTGATTTAATCTTGCATTTAGCTTATGATAAAGCACCATTGACTCGAATGGAACGTGTAAATAATGTTAAAAAACGAGGATATTTATATAAATATTCTGAAACAGCTCAAAAAGTTCTTGGAGTATTGATGGATAAATATGCAAGTGACGGATTAAAAGAGATTGAGGAAACAAAAATTCTCCAATTACAAGAGTTTAAAAAATTTGGTAGTCCGATGAAGATTGTCAAAGAATTTGGAGGAAAAACAGCATACGAAATGGCAGTAAAAGAACTAGAAGATGAAATCTTTTCTGCATAAATAACATAGAAAGTAGGATTTTAACGATGGCAGTAGTGAATTTTGTAAAAAGAATACAAGATGTCATGCGTAATGATGCAGGGGTAAATGGTGATGCACAACGTATTGAACAGATAGTTTGGATTTTATTTTTGAAAATATATGATGCAAAAGAGGAAGAATGGGAACTAATTAGTGAGGAAGACTATGTTTCCATTCTTCCAGAGAAATATAAGTGGCGTAATTGGGCAGTAGATAATAAGGATGGTAAAGCTATGACAGGTGATTCATTGTTGTCTTTTGTGAATAACGAACTATTTCCAAAGTTAAAGTCATTAGAAATTACAGAAGAAACACCAATGAACCAAGTAATTGTAAGATATGCATTTGAAGATGCCAATAACTATATGAAAGATGGAGTACTTCTTCGTCAAGTTATCAATATTATTGATGAAATTGATTTTACAGAGTACGAAGAACGTTATGCATTTGGTTCGATTTATGAGAGTTTTCTAAAGGATTTGCAAAGTGCAGGAAATAGTGGTGAGTTCTATACACCAAGAGCAGTAACCGATTTTATGGTAAAAGTAACAAAGCCAAAACTTGGGGAACGTATTGCAGATTTTGCTTGTGGTACAGGTGGTTTCCTTGTATCAGCATTAAACGAATTAAAAGAACAAAGCGAAAAAACAAATGAAAATAAAGAAATCTACAATAATAGTGTGTATGGGGTAGAGAAAAAAGCTTTACCACATATTCTTTGTGTAACCAATATGCTTTTGCACGATATCGACAATCCTACGATTATTCATGGAAATACATTAGAAACGGACTATAAAGAATATAGAAAGCAAGAAAAGTTTGATTTGATTCTTATGAACCCACCTTATGGTGGCAATGAAAAAGACTCTGTAAGGTCCAATTTCCCAATGGAACTTAGAAGTTCTGAAACTGCTGATTTGTTTATGAATATTATTATGTTCCGATTAAAGAAGGATGGTCGCTGTGCTATTATTCTTCCAGATGGTTTTCTGTTTGGTACAGATAATGCAAAAGTAAATATTAAGAAAAAGTTGTTGGAAGAATTTAATCTTCATACGATTGTAAGATTGCCACACAGCGTATTTGCACCGTATACCTCTATTACAACAAATATTTTATTTTTTGAGAATACCCATCCAACAAAAGAAACTTGGTTTTATCGTTTAGATATTCCAGACGGGTATAAAAACTTTTCTAAAACAAAACCAATGAAATTAGAACATTTCGATTCTGCGTTGAAGTGGTGGAATGAACGTGAGGAAATTGTAGTAGATGGTTTTCCAAAAGCAAAGAAGTATACAGTAGAAGAAATTGTTGCTAACGGGTACAATATTGACCTTTGTGGCTATCCACATGAGGAAGAAGAAATTTTGGAACCGATGGATTTAATCAATCAATACCAAGAAAAGAGAGCAGCACTCAACGCTGAAATTGACCATGTGTTAGAACAGATTACAGCTTTGTTAGGAGGTACTAAAATTTGAATGCACAAGATTTAAAGAATAGTATCTTGCAGTTAGCAGTGCAAGGAAAGTTGGTAGAACAACGCCCAGAAGAAGGCACTGCAAAAGAATTGCTGGAACAGATTAAAACTGAAAAAGAGCAGTTGATAAAGGATAAAAAAATTAAGAAAGAAAAGCCTTTGCCTGAGATTACGGAGGAAGAAATACCTTTTGAAATTCCTGAAAGTTGGGAGTGGATAAAATTAGGAAATATTTGTTCTGTAAAAACTGGTAGTTTAGATGCCAATGCTCAAAATTCAAATGGCGAATATGCGTTTTTTACTTGTGGTAGAGAAGTTTTTAAAACAGATACTTATGCTTTTGATTGTGATGCTATTTTGCTTGGGGGAAATAATGCGTCTGGTGATTATAAAATGCATCGTTATTCAGGTAAATTTAATGTATATCAGCGTGTATATGTAATTAGTAGTACAGAAAAAAATTTTTTAGATTATATTTATCCTGAATTATTCACATTAACTTTATAAATCAGTACGGACTATTTTATTTACTACC
>CALAEX010000131.1 GCA_937891165.1 uncultured Lachnospiraceae bacterium
ATAACGATGATTCTTGTACCAAGTGTCATAGCCTCGGTCTGGTCATGTGTTACGTAGATGATGGTTGTCTGTAACTTCTGATGTAACTTGGAGATTTCGATTCTCATCTGTACTCTGAGCTTTGCATCCAGGTTGGAGAGAGGCTCATCCATGAGGAATACCTTAGGATTACGAACGATAGCACGACCCATGGCAACACGCTGTCTCTGACCACCGGAAAGAGCCTTTGGCTTACGGTCTAAGAGATGTTCGATATCAAGAATCTTAGCTGCTTCATGAACTAACTTGTTAATCTGGTCTTTGGAAGTCTTTCTTAATCTAAGACCAAATGCCATGTTATCAAAAACAGTCATATGAGGATATAAAGCGTAGTTCTGGAATACCATCGCAATATCTCTATCCTTTGGTTCAACGTCATTCATAAGCTTATCACCAATGTAAAGTTCGCCGCTAGAAATTTCTTCCAAACCAGCTACCATACGAAGTGTTGTAGACTTACCACAACCAGATGGTCCTACGAAGATGATAAATTCCTTATCTGCAATTTCAAGATTAAAGTCTTTAACAGCTACAAAGCCGTTAGGATATGTTTTATTAATATGTCTTAAAGATAGACTTGCCATTACGCATTCCTCCCAAAAATTATATTTCACTTCTTTCTGTCAATTCATCCTACTACTTACTTATAGTAGGGAATCCTCAACAGCACTACTTACTATTTGGCTGATATAGTATTAGCACCAGTAAGTCTTCTATTATGTCTTTCTTCAACTGCTAATAACCGTTCATCAACATGTGTTTATCATACACCAAATTCCGAAAAAAATCTATATATTAAATCACCAAAAAGTTATTTCTAATTTTGGTCATTTTGCATAAAAAGTTATTTTTTTAGGAATTTTGTCCATCTTTTTGTTATTTTTAAGAACGGTTATTGTGTAATTTCAATAAATCCTTCTCCCATTACTTCTCGTATATCATTCACAATGACGAAAGCTGTCGGGTCAATACTTTTTACAATATCTACCAGTTCTACTATCTCTTTTTTAGATACTACACAAAGCAACATTTTCTTATTTGCTTTAGAATACATCCCTTGTACATCCACTCCTGTAACACCACGGTCTACTTCTTTTAATATTGCTTGTGCTATTTCTTCTGATTTATCAGAAATAATGTGTGCCATCTTAGCAAACTTTACACCTTGCATCATACTATCTGAAATTTTAGAACATAAATATACGACAATAATGGCATACATAGCACTTTGAATACCAAAAACAATTGCTCCTAATACAACAATCACACCATCTACAACAGCCAAAATTTGAGGAATCGAAAAATATTTCATCTTTTCATGTACTAAAGCACTTAAAAGGTCTGTTCCTCCTGTAGTTGCCATTCTAGATAATACTAAACCAATGCCTGCACCTGTCATCACTCCACCAAACAATGCTACTAAAATAGCATCATCAAATAGAGGATGTACTGGTACTACAAAAAGCATGATAGAAAGCATTATGGTAGCAAAAAAAGTCTTTGCTATATATTTTTTTCCATACATTAATAACGCTGCTAAAAATAATGGACAGTTAAACAATAAGTTACCAAGCCAAACAGGAATTCCACCCTCCCAAAGAAACTCTGTTAAATGCTTTAATATAATGGCAAGACCGGTAACACCACCACAAACTAGTCCAAGTGGGTCACAAGCAAGATTAATGCCAAGTGCCATTAAAAAAGTACCACTTACAATATACAAAATATCCTTAAAAACTCCCTTATCTTTTTTCTTCACCTTTACCACCTCATATGCCTTAATTTTCACTGCCAGATAAAAAAATTACACAAGTTGATTCCGCTTGAAAACCACTGCCATCTGCTGGCACAAGATAAGAATGATATCTTGTTGCTTTATCCCCTGCATTACAAAGAACACCATCTGTAATATCTACTAAATTTCCTAAAATTTTAGCAGACCCTGTATATAACATTACTTGTGTTCCTTGCGTAAACTCCTTTGACTCTCCTTTCGTCAAAGTAATACAATCATATCCACCTCCTGCTCTTTTTAATTGTGCTTCTAAATAACTTCTTGTAATTAACGGGTCAGAAGCCGAACCCGGTTCATTTGTTGCTGCTCCTACACTCATGCCAGAACAAAATAAAAGCATTCCTACTAATATAACAACACCTGTCAGCCATACGGTCTTTTTCTTTTTCATTTCCACTTCTTCTTTCTATTTATTCTTCTATTCTCAATAAATATTTCCAATGCTCTATCAATTCTTTACATTGTTTACTAGAAATTATAAAATTTTCAACTTCTTGATTTCCTGCTGCCATTTTCTTTTCTACTTTTGTTATCTTTTGATAACTTTCATAATACATCCACCGTTCCTTATTAGACAAATCAGAAACAGATACTTCTAACCACCTTGCATATTGTTCAAAAAATTCTTTTTTTGTATTATTTATTTCAAGTGTTTCCATCCAGTGTTGTACAAACTCTTTTTCTCCACTTACATAATGTTCTAATGATACACCAAGTAATTCCGATAAAATTCGATTACAACCTGCCAATGCATAGTCTTTAGAAAATCCTTCTGCCATTTTTGACAATTTTAAATATTGTGGTAACTCTGGAGAATATGTTTGCAAACTTTTATATAATTCATTAGATAACATTATTTTTGTTTGTACTGGAATTTCCATATAATAAATCGTTTCTTTACTTGGTTGAAATACTTCTATATAGATGGCACTAATCTCTCCTGAAACTTCTTCTTGTTCATACAATACCGTAATTAGTTGTTCTTCTATCGTATTTGGCAAAGGACTTGTTGTAATCATAGGAGACATTGTATGTACAACCTCTATTTTTAATAATTCTGTTAAAAAAGGAACGACTGCTGCCATAGCAAGCAATACTGTTACAATTCCTCCTATCACAAAAAATAAAGTTCTTGCCGAATGATGTTCTGTCACAAATCCACCTCGTTTTCTTATTCTTTATAATTTCATTGTATCATATATATTCTCATTCCGCCAACAAAAAAGATTTTCTTCTTATCAAAAACATGATAAAATAGTACTAATAAAAATATAAAAGGAGTAAACTTTATGGAACGAAAAGTTGTACTTGTCACTGGGGCTTCTCGTGGTATTGGTCGTGCGATTGCCCTGACCTTTGCAAAAAATGGCTATCATGTTATTATCAATTGTTTAAAAAGTGTAGATGCTCTCAATAATTTAGAACGCAATATTCAATCTTTAGGAGTTCGTTGTCTTTCCTTTGTTGGAGATGTTGGAAATCCTGCCTTTGTAGAAATGATGTTTCGTTCTATTGAAAAAGAATTTGGTACACTCGATGTCCTTGTAAATAATGCTGGCATTTCTTATGTTGGATTATTAACAGATATGACCCCTTCCGATTGGAAAACGGTAATGGATACAAATCTTTCTTCTGTTTTTTACTGTTCTTCTAAAGCGATTCCAATGATGCTACAAAAAAAATCAGGACGCATTATCAATATTTCCTCGATGTGGGGAACTTGTGGTGCTTCTTGCGAAGTTGCTTATTCTGCTTCGAAAGGCGGTATGGATGCCTTTACAAGAGCACTAGCCAAAGAACTTGCCCCTAGTGGTATTACAGTCAATGCCATTGCTTGTGGTGTCATTGATACCGAAATGAATAGCTGTTATTCTGAAGAAGAATTAGAAGCTTTAGCAGAGGAAATTCCAATCGGTCGATTTGGCTCACCAGAGGAAGTCGCCGATTTTGCTTTACAAATCGCAAGAGGAAATGCTTATTTAACAGGGCAAATTATACATTTAGATGGAGGCTATCTATAAAAACTAAGATGCCATCTTAGCGAAATCTTCTTTTGGTTTCCTCAAATATGGATTTCGTACTATTTGTATCAACAATGGAATTACCATAAAAATCCAAGCTACAGGTTCTGCCAAAATAACACCCCAATATCCAAGATGTGGAACCATCATTTTAGCAAATACTACTTTGCCAATCAATTCTACAGAGCTTGATACAATCGGCGTAATATGATTTCCAAAACCTTGCAAAACATTACGGAATAAAGTAACAGATGCTGCTACCATATAAAATAGCGTATCAAATCGAAGATATAAGGTAGCAGTTTCTTGTACTTCTTGATTCGTACTTCCTGTAATTAAATAGACCATATCGTTTGCTACGGTATTTGCTAAAATAATCATAACTACGACCCAACCGACCAAAAAGGTCAATACTCCAAAGATAGCCTTTCTTACTCGTCCATATTCTTTTGCACCTACATTTTGTCCTGTAAACGTACACATGGAACTTCCGCTAATACTAAATGCTATCATAAAGATTTCCGTTATTTTTCTAGCAGCAGTATGGGCTACTACAATGTTCTGACCAAGACCATTAATCGCTGTCTGTAACATTAAAGTACCTGTTTGTACTAAAGAACTCATAAATGCCATCGAACAACCAGATGCTAATAATTCTCTTATAATGAAAATATCTGGTTTCATATCTTGTAATTTAAAATGTAATATCGGATACTTCTTCCACAAATAAATAATACAAAGTGTTGCAGAAATTCCTTGTGCTAATACGGTAGCCAAAGCTGCACCAAATACACCAAGTTCTAATTTGCTAATAAAATAAATATCCATCCCTACATTTAAAAAACTAGAACAAATCAATAATAACAATGGTGTTACCGAATTACCCAATGCTCGCAAAGACGCTGCACCTAAATTGTAAGCAAATGTAAAAAACATCCCTAAAATCAATGTCGTACAATAACTTTTAGCATCTGCTCGTAAGTATTCTTCCATTTTCATAAACTCTAATAAATTGTCCATGAAAAGTTGAGCAAGTGTTACAAGCACTGTACAAAGCAATACGCCCATACAACCCGCTAAAGCAAATGCTTTTCGCAGAGCATTATAATTTTTTCCACCATAAAATCGTGACATTGGCACTGTAAATCCAATGGTCATACCATTCATAAAACTTATCATTAAATTGCATAAAATAGCAGAACCGCCAACTGCTGCTAGGGCTTGCTCTCCTAAATATGTCCCAACAATTCTTGTATCTGTTAAAGAATAAAATAACTGAAATAAACTACCAAAAAAAGTTGGTATTGCAAAACGAAGTAATGTTGTAAAAATAGGTCCTTTTGTTAAATCTTTCATACTCTTTCGCCTTTTGTATTTATTTTCCTCTCTCTTGTACTGTTAAATCTTTTACCACTTCGGATGCAATAATAAGTCCTGCAACTGAAGGTACAAATGCTGTACTCCCTGGAGTGCCACGGCGTTTTGCTACTGGGTCTACTTCTTCTAACGAGAATTTTGGCTGAATTGGTTGTTCTTTGGAATAAACTACTTTTACTCCCTGAATTCCTCTATCTTTTAATTCCTTTCGCATCACTTTTGCCAAAGGACAAACCGAGGTTTTAGAAATATCCACTACTTCTAATTCCATTGGATTTAATTTATTTCCTGTTCCCATACTACTAATCACAGGAACGCCTGCCTCCTTTGCAGACTGAATAATCGCAATCTTAGCAGTTACCGTATCTACCGCATCTATCACATAAGCATATTCTTTAAAATCGTATTCGTCCTTCTTCTCTGGTAAGAAAAAACTTTGACGAATTCGAACCTTGGCTTTTGGATTAATCGAAAGAATTCTCTCTTTCATTACTTCTACTTTACTACGACCTATCGTATCTATTGTAGCAATAATTTGACGATTTAAATTAGAAACCGAAACCTTATCATTATCAATTAAATCAAATGCTCCTATACCGCTTCTTGCCAATGCCTCTACTGCAAAACCTCCTACACCACCAACACCAAATACAGCAATTGTTGCTTGTTGTAATATATTCATTGCTTCTTCGCCTACTAAGGCTTCTATTCTAGAAAATTGTTCTGTCATAAGCTTATTTCTCCTTTTTCATTAAAATTCCGTAATCCGTCCCTATTATGGTTACTGTTCACGCATATATAATCACTACAACAAATAATATAGTGTAAACAGTAACCTATTATGCACTAATTACAGTAATTTTTCAATAGTATCCTAGAAAATACCAAAGAGATATGATATACTCATCCTAACCTTTACACTTTATTAAAATTTTAATAGGAGACACTTATGCGAAATAGAAGAAACTACCACAGAAACTCACACCATATAAGCCAGTTACTTACAGGACTTATTACAACCCTAATTTTCTTTTGTGTTACAATTGGATTGATTGCTGTTTTTTGCAAATCGATTATTCCTACTGCTTCCACTGGAAATAATGCTTTGAATTTTACCCCTACTGTAGCACTATCTCCAACAACACCTATAACAATTCCACCTACACAAACAGTAACACCTAGTCCTACTATAGCTACGCCAACACCAACGATATCATTAGCTACACCAACAATAGAACCAACGATACCTATTGTTTCTATTTCTACTACACCAGTAGTATATTGTGCTTTCCAAACAGAACAAGCACCTCCTACGTTTACAGGAAACTCTTACATTATTGCTGATTTCTATACAAAACAAACATTACTCTCCTATCGACCAGAGTTACAAATTTATCCTGCTAGTACAATAAAATTATTAACGGCAATGGTAGGGCTTGATTTATCTGAGCCATCCACATCATTAACATTAAGTGAATCTGTTTTTCAAAACATTACAAGTGATATTGCAGGATCTGGTGTACCAGTAGGAACAACATACCCTCTTGAAGTTTGGCTAAATCTTTTGCTTGTTCGTTCCTTTGGAGATGCTGCAAATACAATTGCAGAAGAAACTGCAGGCTCTATCGAACAATTTATAGACAAAATGAATCAAAAAATAGAACAACTTGGACTAACAAATACGGTTGTAGATAATGCCGTAGGATTAGATATTGGAAATGGATTCTCTAACATCCATAGCACAGCAAAAGATATGCTAACGATTGCCTTAGAATCCCTACAATATCCTTTGATTAAAGAAATTATTGCAAAACCAACCTATCTAATTCCTGCTACTAATACGACACCTGAAACTCTCATTCCAAACTCACATCCTTTCCTTTCTCCACTAGAATCCTATTCTAGTCCTTACTTTACAACAATAGGAGGAAAAACTGGTACAACAAGTGCTGCTGGTAATTGTTTAATCACTATTGTAAAAGGAGCAGATACTCATACTTATATTTGCGTTTATTTTGGAGGAAAAACAAGAGATACCATGGCAAAAGAAATCATAGAACTTTTAGAATATGTAATTGAATCCCGTACAAACTTAAATAGAGTAGAGAAATAACAGCATATGTTATTTCCCTCTCATTGAACCGTACG
>CALAEX010000132.1 GCA_937891165.1 uncultured Lachnospiraceae bacterium
AGTTTGGAACTACCATTTCTGCATAGGTGTTTTTGTCGAACTCACGTTAAAATAATATTGATTCATTAGACTTTTTATAAGATAATAATCTTTTTCTTTATCTACACAAATATAATGAATTTCAAAAATCTCCTTTTGTAATTCATTAATAAATTGAATCATCATACATAAATTACAACCATTTTTTTCAAGATGTGGCTTAAAATTGTTGTATGCTCTATCCTTAATTTTATTTAACAATTCTCTTAAAGGCTTATGAATTTGATTATAAATATTTTTCCTAAATTTATTTCCTTTAAAAAAATACATTTTTACATAAGCATTTTCAGATGCTTCATATGAAGTATTAGCAATTTTTATATATTGTTCCATAACATAATTAATCTTTTTTTCATATTTACACATTTTATCTTTTAATGAATTTCTTATAATTTCATCTTTCTCTTGTTGTGTTACATTCAAGTAATTATATTGTGGTCTGATATAATCTATCATCTTATCCTCAGCTTCTTTATGTATTGTTAAAGTATCTCCTCCTATTGATTTATCAAAATCTTTAGGTAATTGTTGTAATTGTTTCTGAACTTCTTCATTATGAAATATTTCTGCAAAATAAGATATAACTAAATCATCAGGTTCATCAAAAATTAAATATGGAATTTGCATTATAATTTGATTTATTTTTAAACTTTCATTCCAATATTCCACCATTGCTTCTTTTTTAATAACTCCATATTCTGTTGCATAAATAAATATAGTTACAAATGAACTTGTAAAAATCCCACTAAAAACAGTAAATAAAATATTTTTTAAATTCCCATCTTCCATACAAAAACCAATTATACTAAAAATAATAAATGAAAAAATAGCAATAATACCTCCTACTTTTATAGCTTTAACTTTTGATTCCATACAATCCTCCTTTTCTTATTATTAAACACATATAATCGCTTATTAAAAGTCAATTATAGTATTTAAAAATACACATATTTTCTTCTTTAAGAAATTAAAATCTCAAGTGCTAGATAATGCCCTCTTATACATTATAGCACAAAATCCCTTATATTTCCATATAGAAATACAAGTGTTCCATTTTTAATCTATATGTATTCTTTAATAATTTCTCATATGTTATTTCATTTTTCCCTAAATAATAATTCATTACATCTTCAAAATCAATCTCACCTTCCACATTTCCTTACTTTAACAAATTTATATCCAACTACACTAATTGTCCTTGATTTATTCATTTTAGTCCGTATCAATCCCATTTTCTCCAACACTAATAAATGATGATGTACTGTTGATGTAGACTTGATATTTGTTCCACTACATATCTCACGAATACTAGGAGAATATCCATTCTTTGTAATAAATTCGATAAGAAAATCATAAATCTTTCTGCGTGATTCTATGCCCTGTTCTTCTGTTCTCTTGTCCATAAAACTTCCCTTTACTTACACTTATTATAATTTTTCTGATGTTGCTCTGCTGCCAAATTTAGCATAGATTAGCATAGAACTTAAAGTAACAATAGCAACACTACTTCCTAGCCACAAGCATATCTATCCCACTGTACTTCCTGCTGGTAATAATGATGCATCGTATTAGGAGCATTATATAAAGCCGTAATCATATAAGCCTTAATATTGCCAATTCTCGTTGTTGTCTTTTGCATACAGTCAATAACATAATCTAAATGTGATTGCTTTAATTTTAAAAATCTACTTTTAACAAGCTCATAAGGATAAACTTGCCCACCAATTTTTAAATCATGTCGTTTTATGCATACTACATCACAAATCACTTGAAACAATTCGTTGTATAATTTAGTATAACCGTGTCCATAACTCTCTCCATGCTTCATGTACCAATCATATTCGATATTCAGCTTAATAAGTTCTATGTACTCCATTGTGTTATCCATCGTATCTATCTTTTCTTCTTTCTTAGTATGATTGATAGGATATATAAGATTAGTATTATTAATGTTATTCTTATTAATATTAGTCTTATTAATATATAGGTCGTTTTTCTCGACCTCTTGAAGTTGATTTTCTCGACTTCTTGGAGTAGGAATTTCCGACTCTTTGAAATTGCTTTCTACGACCTCTGAACAAAGCATACTTTCCCCTTGCATAGCTTCAGCCTCTTTTTTTGTTGGTTGATTTGACTCTGGTGCAAAAACTTCTTCCGTATCATTACATTCCATAATTTTTTTCATGTAAATAAGAGTAGGCTTTCCTTGACCACGTTTTTTTCGTTCAATCAAACCTATGCCTTTTTCAGAATCTAATTCTGCTATTACTTTCATACCTTTATCTCTACTGCAATTCAAATCTTCTATAATGTGTTCTAACTTATAGATAATATACACTCTATTTTCTTCATCCAACCATCCATTCTTCTTAGATAAAGATATTCTATCTAACATGAAAGCGTATAAAAGCTTTGCATCATTAGACAATCCTTTGAACTGCTCCTCTTTCATTAAAAATTTTGGAAGTTTGTAAAAAGAAAACTGCTCCGATTCTGTCCCATAAAAATAATCAAACTGCATTTATACATCCGTCCTTCCTGTATCTTACCTTTTATATTAAAACAAACCAGAATAGACTGTCTTTTTTGACAGTCCATCTAGTTCCTTAATTCAATTAAATAATTCCACACATACAAGCTAATCTGTAGAATGGATTTCTCACTCTCTGTCTGCGTTCTCTTTCCATTTTTTTCTTTCGCTCCAACATATCCATCCTAGACAACTTTTCTTCCACTTCCATGTATTCTAATATCTGAAAAGAATCTAGTGTATCACATGGAGTTTGTTTTGTTCTGTCTATTACCTGATTTCCATCTGGTGTATTGATAATTCTAAAGTTGAACATTTTGATGACCACCTTTCTATTAATTTTCTGTATGTAACGTATTGCTTTCATTTACTTTTTCTTGTTCTTTAATGTTATACCCAGCTTCCATTCCTGCCATAAAAATTAATACTTTTGAAACTTGTTCTTTCGATAGCTGAGTGATTTTTTCAATTACTTTATCTTTATAAGACACTTGCATTCCACCTTTCTTTTTATTAGTTTATGTAATTATTCTTGAATTTCCGTCTTTGAATTTGCAAGTGCTTGTAAAAGGTTTGCAATAAATTCTTGACCTTTATCATCTAGGCGTGAAAATAACTCCTTAAATTTTTCTTTTCTTTCTTGTTGTTTTTCCTGCGTCATTTATTTATCTCTTTTCTCTTTATTTTTTATGTATAGGTATCTCTTAACCTAATGGAGCGTATGAGGAATCGAACCTCACTCACAAAAACCATTCGCCCCTAGAACTTAATTATCGTTTTCTTTCTTGTTTACTTTATCCTTATACCAACGAACAGAACCATCTCTGTTAATTGGAATTTCTATCTTTGCTCCTGTACTATACTGAATTACTTTGGATAACTTTCCATTGTCTGCCTTTAAAAAAATTTGTACTGTTTGCATTTTTGTTGCTCCTTACTATTTTGCTTTACTAACTGATTCTCAACACCGAATAAGTACTGACCTTACTAACTTTTTGATAATCTTCTTTACTCAATAATTTCTTTACTTCAGCCTTATCAATGCTTTCTCTGGATGCTTCAGAAAGAGTTGCTTTATGAACATTACCCATAAAACGAAGAACTTCTTTTCCTTTGTCATTCGTAGTCTTACATTCTGCTTCATTTTCCTTTAAAAATTCTGTTACCTTTGTCTTTAATGCTGTAATAGCTTCTTCCGTTTCTTCCTTTAAGCGTTCCAAACTCTTAATTTCTTCCATAGTGATATTCATTTCCTCAGATGTCATACACATAATCATTTCCTCCACTTTCTTTTAAATTTGGGCAAATTAAAAAGGTGCAAAGCCTTAATAATTCAATAAAAGACTTTACACCTTAAATTCATTGGTTATTATCTAGTTAATTTTTGAAAAATCAATTTCCAAATCACTATAGATTGATACTTTTACTTTATCTGAGAAAGTATACTGTTCCATTGTTTCACCTTCAAAATAATAAGCTATAATATGATTTTTTAAAGGGTCAACTATCCAATACTCTTTTACTCCTGCATTACGATATTTTACTGACTTCGTAAAGTAGTCCATATATTTACTACTTGGTGATACAATTTCAATAATCCAGTCTGGAGAACCAACGCAACCTCTATCGTTAAGTTTAGAAGTATCGCATATAACGGATATATCTGGTTCAACATAATTTTTATCATCTTTATTTAGAAATACTGCAAATGGAGCTGGATAAACTTCACAAGAACCATTTTTAGAATCAATATAATTTGTAATTTGTTGAGACAATCTATTAACAAGTTTTTGATGCCTTCTACTTGGTGGTGACATATAATAGATTTGTCCATCTATTAGTTCAGCACGTTCGCCATCTGGTAATGCATAAATATCATCTATTGTATAGATTTGTTCTTTTAGTAATGCTCCCATTCTCTCACGCTCCTTTTTTGTTTATTGTTTTTTTGTTGTTTTAATTATAACATAAGAAAATGAAATAGACAAGAATCGGTGTAAAGTCCTTTATTAAATTATCAAAGTGCGATATCAAATCCAGTCCTTATTTTTGAGTATACTTAATAAACCTTACTCTTTTTCAAAATTAGGGTAAAACAAATACACTCATAGTAATTTAATCAAACGAAAATCACTACAAATAAGAACTTTGTATGTAATTGTAAATAAATATTGGAAAATTGACTTGAAATCGTCCTTGAAATAAGATAAAATATATATGACTAGGACATAGTTCCAAGTTGTGATGGAATAGCAACTGCTAAACTTTGGTCGGTGTAGGGTTGCTATTCTTTATCTTTTAATAGTTTTTCAATTGGTAAACCAAATAAATTTTGCAATTGTATAGCAATTTTTAAAGATGGACATCTGTATTGATTTTCAATATTTGAATATGCAGATTTTGTAATACCAATTTTGTTTGCTACATATTGTTGAGTCCATTTATTTTCCAAACGAATTTGTTTTAGTTGGCTCATCAGTATCTCCTTTCAACTTTGTATTCAGTTTGAATACAAATCTATTGTATTCCATTAGAATACTTTTGTCAAGAGGTGAATATAATGTTCTTTTTCTTTTTTTCAAATTTTTCTGAAAGACTTAGAGAATTAAGACTCAAACAAGGTCTTACTATGGAACAACTTGGAAATTTAGTTGATTCAACTAGGGGTACTATTAGTAATTTTGAAAATGGAAATAAAAAGCCTAGTTTAGATATGTTAATAAAGTTAGCTGATTATTTTAATGTTTCTATTGACTATCTTGTAGGACGTACAAATGACCCTGAATTACATCAAAAAGAGAACTGAACAATAAATAATCGGTTCTCTTTTTTATTACGAAAGGCACTGTATATTTCTATACAATGCCTAATATCATTTCTTTTATCCTTATTTATTTACTACAATTTTCTTTAGTTTTTCTGCATCCATTTTTATAATAGTTTCCCTTAGTCTTCATAGTGATATTTACATGAATATATAATCAAATTTTGGTTATCATCCATATTGTAAGTTATTCTATGTTCTTCTGTAATTCGTCTGCTACACGCTTTTTATGTTTTAATGCTTCGGGTTTTCCAGTACCTTTTAATAATCCGTTTCGCTTAATATCTTTAATTAAATCATTGATACGCTTTACCATTTTCTTATCTTCTTGTTGCCAATCGGTATAGTGTTCCCATGCAGTAGGTGTAAATACTACATTCATCTATTCGTATTCCTCCAATTCTGCAATCGTTTTTACAATAAAACCACCTGCTTCAGCTTCAGCCATAGATTTATCTAACATAGCAAGATATTCCGCATTTCTCTTAGCTTTCATCATTTCGTTATATTCTTTTTCAGATAGCATTACAACATTTTCATTCTTAGGTCTTGAAATAATCAACGTTTCTCCATGAAAAACTTTGTCACATAAACTTTTAAAATTATCTCTAACATCCATACTTTTTACTGCTAACATAAAACCACTCCTTTTTATATAAAAAATCGTATGTTTTTTCGTACTATTATTCTATGTGATTATTGCTTTTTTGTCAACACTCCAAATTTTCGCTCATTCTACTTTTACTGTGAAGTATCCATAAAAATAGACACACCTTGACTATTTACAGTAAAATTTTCATTGATTTTTGCATTTTTTGCTTTAGATAAGTATTTGGTCATCTGACTTTATAAAACTCAAATTTGGTGTCAAATTCTGCACCCATACGATAAGTCTTTTCTGATACACCTGCCATATCAGATAATTTTTTATCAGTTGTAGGATTCCGTTCTTTTTTAGTATCATCTAAAGCTTGTGGTAAATTTTCCGTAAGCTTTGTTCCACCATTACCATATTCTCTACCAGCTTTAGATTGATTTTCTCTTGCTTGTTTCTCATAAATTGGTCTATATTTTTCAGTAATAGTAATCCTTTGAATAGGAGAAAGATTGCATCTGCCTAACTGAATGTCAAGCATCCATTCCATAACTCGACTCCTATCTCAATTTTACAAACTTTTATATCTATACCCTACATCTATATACCCTAAATCATTTCGTTTCCAAATTCTCGATTGCTTATTAGAAATTCCCACTTAAAAACGATTGTGTCATTTTGGAACACAAAAAAAGACACCAACTTATTGTAGTTAGTGCCTTAAATTACTCAGTATACTATTTTACTTTATTTTTTGCTTTTGCTTCCTCAATTCGTTGTGCTGCTAAAAGTCCTTCCATAAAAGCCCATACTAACTCTACCTCACGTTTAGGTAGTTGCTTCAATTTCTCTTTAAGTTCCTCTATAAAATCATCTTTGTGTTTATCTTTGCTTTCATGTAATTTTTCAGCAAAATCCTTCATTATCTCTTGACTCCTTTCATTTCCTAGTTATTGAATAAATTTCTTCCTGCCCATAGAACAATGCTAACTCATAGCTTGTCATTGATGTGTTGATAATCTCTTTAGCCGTCTGAAAATGATAAAAGGTAGCTAGTAAGCGTATTCTTTTATTATTTAGCATGGCATAAAGTTTGTATTGTTTCTTCATTGTTGTTAGTTCCTTTTGTTTTTTTCTACTTGAAAGAAGTCAAAAGATTTGATATAGTAAGATTTATCAAGAATTGACTTCTTGGTACATGATAGGGCGTTTACTACTTTCTCAGGGTGACAAACGCTCTATTTTTTATTTTCTGATACCAATAATTTAACACTTTTGCGTATTGCTTCTGTTCTTGTAACTCCATTTTCTTCACAATACTGTAAAAGTTGGTCATGCGTTTCTTTATCGAATCTAACTTTTACGTCAATATCCTTTTTACCACCTATTATTGGTCTACCAGTTCTAGGACTCACATTTTTTCACCTCACTTTTGTGTTCCATAATTCATATATTATACTTTCGTGTTCCAAAAGTCAAGTATTATTTATTCTGCTTCCAAAAAATAAAAAAGACCATACTTTTATGTATAGTCCTTTATGTATTGAAATATATTTCCATTACTTTTATTATTTATCACCACTTTTTATAAATGAATTAAGAATATTGGTTTTTACTGCTGTATATTGTTGTTCTGTAATCTCACCATCTTTGAACTTTTTCTGTGCTAAAATAAGCATTTCTTCTGAAGAAGATAATCTATTCTTGATTGCATTAAATTCTTTTTCTGTAATTAGTCCTTTTTCTTTCCATGCCGTAGCCATTTGAATTTTATCTTCATTATTTGTTCCAGTATTACTTTCTATTTGACTAACTTTTTCGATTATTGTTGCAAATCCATACATTAATATACCCATAATGCTGAAAGACAAAAATGAAATTACTACTATTACAGAACAAAAAATAGACATACCTATATAATCATACTCTCCATTTGCAAATAAGATTATAAAAAGATGACTTTCAATGAGGACTGCCAGAAAAACTCCAATCCAACCAATTCCTTTAATAATATTCGCCTATTTTTGAATTTTTCTACTTACTTCATTATCTGACATAATTTTCTCCTTTCGTAGCAAAAGTTATATATATAATAGATATTAGATTACACCAAAATTTTTCTATATTATAACATAAAAATACTACTACTGACAACATATTTTCCATTGCCATTTTACTCATTAAAGGCTATACTATATATAACAAGAAAAGAAACTATAAGAACAATTCTTTTCCCATCCACCATACTAAAAAATTAAGGAGCGTGTTTATCATAGACATTGAAATTAAAGACCTAAACAAAATTGAAAGAATTTTCCATAAACTCTATATCAAATTAGAAGATTTATTCTTTAATCTTATAATGAAACTTCCAGAGAAACTTATTCCAAAGTCGCTTATGAAATGGATGGACAAGTATCTCACTAGACGAGTACAACAATTAAAACAAGAAACAATCAAGCAAACTTGGAGAAAAATGCAGTTAGAAAAAGCCGTTGATGAAATTTCCAACTGGCAGCAGAATAATAAATAGTATATTCCAATATAGAAACAATAAAAGCACCTTAAAAGAATAGAGTTTCTTCTGTTGGTGCTTTATTTCTTGTTCTGCTGCCATGTTATATATTACAAGATATCTATATTCGTTGTTTATTCTTCTGATTTCTTAATTTCCATGAATACTATCATATAACTTAGACAATTCTAAATAGCAGATTTTTCATTGAATATTTATCCAGTCTATGCTATAATACCCTTGTTTAATTGAAAAGAAAGTAGGATGCGATTTTCCGATGTTAGATGCCCTCTAGTACATAAAGGAGGGTGATGCCCTATGAACACAATGGAAGTTTTGACTTTATTGCTTGTCATCTTTGCGGCTCTATCTTATATAGATAATCATAACAATAAGAAGAAATAGCATCCTAGCCTCGCCCAAAAGTTTGGATGCTACTTTTTATAAGTTTTATTAACTGAGGGCAATCGGAAAATCACATTCCGAATACTTTTCTAAGTAAATTATACACTAGGGTGCTTGAAAATTCAAGTACCCTATTTAATTTATCTGAGTTTCCTTTTGCACTTAAAACAACCCACATAAACAAGCCAATCTATATAAGAAACTTCTAGCTATCTTTCTTCTATATTTCCCTTGTCTTACTTCTGCTCTTTGTTTCCTTGCTAACATATCCATAGAAAATAATTTTGCATCTACTTCCATATATTCTAATAATTGCTCTGGTGTCAAATCATCATAAAATGTTTGGGAATTTCTATCTATAATTTGTGTACCATCTACTGCATCAATAAGTCTAAAGTTAAACATTTCTATCTCCTTGAACTAAAAACTGCTATCTCTTTCACCAGTGGAAAGATTGCTACATATCCTATAAACAATCTTCCCTTAAATCTCCTGCCTACCTACTGATTAGAAAAACTTATCAATCATAGCCTTTACAATCAATTTCTTTAATTCTGCGGTATATTCTGATAAATCAACTTCAATACTAAAATCTGCCCATAAAGTAGTATCTTCTTTATCCTCAAAGTCAAAACATAACTCATAAGAAATTTCTTTATTCTTAATAGTAATATGTAACTGTTGTCCTAATAAATTAACTCCATCTTTGCTCCATTGCACATCTCGTCTATTTTCAAAAATCTCCTTGTATTCTTTCTTTGCTTTCTGAACATTTTCTTCAATAGTATCTCTCAAGTTTTCAGATACGGACACAATTGGAATAAAGATATCTAAGCAATCTTCCATTAATTCAATTTCTGCAAGGTTAATTATTCCGATAGTTGTTGTCATAATTGTTTTTCTCATAGGTTTATACCTACCTTTCTTTGATTTATATTTAATTTTATTCTTTGCTATCCTCTGCATTTTTCATAGCGACTTGGAACGCTCAAAGGTTGCATTATAGCTTTTGGCATTAGGTGGATTGCTCCACCCTTTGCCGTTGTTTTTATTTACTTAATTCTTAATACATTGTAAACGCTTACTTTACTTACTCTCTGGTAATCTTCTTCGCTTAAAAGTTTCTTTACTTCGTCCTTGTTTACTGTTTCTCTTGTCTGTGGCTTATAAGTAATCTTAGAATCTGATGTCATTTCTGTATCAAGTTCATGTTCTGTCATATATGCAATAATAGAATTTTCTAAAGCCTTTACTTCGTTGTCTAATTCCTCACGCATAATTTTGAGTCCTCTTAATTCCTGTACTATCTGTTCTAGTTCTTGTTTTGTCTTAATTTCTTGCTTTGTCATAATTGAATGCCTCCCTATTTATTATTTAGTTGTTTGTTTTGGTCTGTTTTGTTTGACCTTGTGAGTATATTATACAACATCTTGTACAAGATGTAAATATGTAATGTTGTACAAAAATTATTCTTGTTTATTTCATAATCTTGTACAAGATGAACAAAAGTAAAAAAATAAAGCCACTATAAAAAGTGACTTCATATTAGAAAACTATTTATTATTTTGAAAGTTCCATTTTTTCGTTTATTGCATCTACAATAAATGAATTTAGGCTTTTATATCCTAACTCTTTCGCTTTTTCATCTATAACTTTTTTTTGACCTTTAGAAACATTTACAATAATTCTATCATATTTTTCTTTTTGAAAATCATTTTTATACTTTGTTGCATCGAATTTTTTATCATCCATTCTTTTTTCTTCTCCTATCTTTTTCTTTCATATAATCATAATATCTTATCTTTATAATACCACAAAAGAAATACATACTCAATAATTAATTTCTGTACAAATTATACAAATTTCATTTGCAAATCTTGTACAAGATGTATATTGATTATTCTTGTACAAGATGTTATAATATCCTCAACAACAATAAATAAAACATTTATTTTAAAGGAGGACATTCAAATGTTACAAATCTTAAATTTGGCAGAAGCAAAAGCATGGAGCGAAAAGAACTTATATGAAGCAGATTCTTTCTTATATCCTTTAAAAGTAGCCGTAAAGCGTGGCTTATTGATGGAAATTGATGAAGAACACTTTGCAGTAGTAGAAACGGAACACTTTGGTTGTACTTGGGTATTAGATGAAATTAAAAGACTTTCTGACGAAGAAATGAAAGAACTAGATTTATATTGTAGATATAGATATAAGGAACACGTTACAACGTACCCTAAAGGTTATCAAGGTGCTATAGAAATAAATGCTGGTTTTAATTTATAGATACTATCAACTACTACTATATAAAGAAAGAAGGATGAAACAATGACATACTTTAGAAATATCAATACATTGGAAGAATTAAGAAAGCAATACAAAGAGTTATTAAAGAAATATCACCCAGATAATGCAAATGGAAGTACAGAAGCAACACAACAAATCAACGCAGAATATGAACAGTTATTTAAAATATTGAAGAATAAACACGAAAGCACCAGTACAAACGATACACAAGCAAATTATAACAATAATATGTATGATTGGGAAAACGACAAGGCATTACGTGAAGTATTAGAAAAGATTATTCATTTCTCTAATATTACTATTGAGATAGTTGGCAACTGGATTTGGATATCAGGAAATACATATTCATATAAAAAGGAATTGAAAGAACTTGGTTTTAAATGGGCGAATACGAAAAAGATGTGGTTCTATCATACGGAAACTTTCAAAAAGAAAAGTAAGAAAACTTTATCAATGGACGATATTAGAAGTTATTATGGAAGTACAGAAGTATATACAGAACAAAGAATATTATTGAAACAAGCGTAAAAAATAAGGGTATAAGCCATGAAAAGCCTATACCCTATTGGAATATTAGTTCATCAGAAAATGTTGGTAGTTGTTCTGCTGCCATTGAATTAAATATAAATCAGAAAAGAAAGATAAATGTAAAAGGCTAGGAGCATAAAACTCTTAGCCTTTCTTTTTGTCTTATTATGTGGTTTATATCTCGTTATATGGCTCAAATTTCGCTTTTTAATGGCTCATTGAAAAAGTATTAGATAATGTTGAAACGTGCCAAAATAACGACTAGAATGTGCTTGTAATATGTATATATGGTGGCAGAATAGATATAGAGTGTCTGAAAGGATGGCGGTATATTTACATTTATTATAAAGTGCTTTATTCTAGGAAAACCCCTATCTAATCTACTCATGGATTATGGAGATTTTTTGAGTACCGAAGTGAACAGGAGTAGTGAATGTATTAGTTTATACTAGGAAAATACCTCTATTTTAAATAAGTATACTTTTTATATAAATTTTCTGTAAAGATTTTTTCTATTCTTTAGGAAAGATATCTATAGTTTTATCTTCAGAAAAAACGAAAATTTTACAATCTTCTTGATTTATATTATATATATTCTTAAAATGCAAAGAGTCACCTGATATAAATGTTAATGCGGAATTATATCTTGCCCCTCTAGACATTTTACAAGCACTATCAGAAATTCCGTCTAAAATGACACCTATTGCATGACATCTTCCATCTGTATCTATAATAACAGCTCCATCAATTGCAGATAAATTTAAAATCATTGATGGATTCTCAAAAAGATTTTTTGATGTTTCTTTAATTCTTATTCCTCTGTTTTTCTTACAAAAATATGTAGCTAACTTTTCTGCTTCATTTGGATATGTAAAAATAATCATCGTACCATGTTGTTGTTTTTTTGCGTTATTTATAATCTCTAACATTTTTTTAGCATTTTTTTCTGACAATTGGCATAAAGCTTCATAATTTTTTAATTCAATTTCATTTATATCTGGAATATAATATCTTTCATTTTTTCGTTCTAATATTATTTTATTATTACTTTCAATTTTCCATTTTCTATATCCAGTAAATTTTAAAATTACACATTCATTTTCTTTTATATTATCTAACTTATCTAATCCATAAATAAAATATTCATCTCTTTCTTTCGTTACTAAAAGAGCATATCCCTCTCTTGATATTTCTAAATATTTCCTTATAATTCTTAATTCTTCTTGAGTTAATTTAATCCTATCATTAAATTCTAACTCATTACTCTCTCTTGTTTCATCTGATATAAAAACAATACTTCCTACACACTCTTCTCCTTCATATGTTTGTGTTGCCAGTTCATTAAGCAATTCCGAATTTGGTATAACATTATTCTCTAGAAGAATTTTATTTGCATATTCATTCAAAACTTTGTAACTATCTAATACACCTTTTTCTGTAGGACTTTCAATATAACCTATACTTTCACTTAATAAACTTTCAAATACTGTATCAGCATTTTCTCCAATAGGATTATCACTTAAACTGTCAATCCCAATGCCATAAATTCGTATAAAACCGTTTTCATCTAAATTTCCAACTTTAATTTTTGAAAAATAAAATTTTTGGTTATCACAAATAGGACTTCCGTTTTTCTTATTTACACTATTGATTAATTTTTTAATTAAAGGTTCTATATTTAAATTAATATCCAAAATGATACTATTATCCAAAATAACAGATTGATTTTTATCAAAGAAATTTCTACATTCATTAGAAAGAATTCTATATAATTCTGAACAGATATTATTTTGATATTTATAAACTTCTTTCTTTTCTTTATCAATTATACAAAATATATTTTGGGATGATTCTTTAATATCAATAATATATAAATGAGTTTTTCCTTCCAAGTCTAAATTTATTTCTTTTATAGAATC